>JALYYX010000103.1 GCA_030946075.1 Bacteroidota bacterium
TAGGATGGGCCTTCATTTGAGAGCCTGTTATACCTTTCCATTGCATCCTGTACAACTTTGGGAGCCGGGCTTACACCACCATTATTTAAGTTAATGATATTAGGATTTACGGTATATGCCTCCTGAATTGTTGCCCAATAATCTTCATCAGCAGCAACTTTTTCAGGAGAGAAGGTTGACACTTTTTTATTGGCCAATACAATATCTGCTGCATATATTTGATTAAACAAACTATTAAAAGTAAATGCACCGGCAAGCATGCCTGCCTTTTGTATAAAAGCTCTTCTGTTATCAGTCATTTTATTTTTGTTTAAGAAAAGAAAGTTAACTCTTTTTAAAATATTTTGATTATACCTTTGCTGTTGTTGAAAAAATTATTTCTTATATTATTTTTCATTTTTCATTTTTCATTTTTCATTATTGAAAAAGCACAAGCGCAATGCTCCATCTGCTCTAAAACAACACAACAGTTGGGCGAAAAACCTGCAAAAGGTTTTAATACCGGAATTATTTATTTAATGCTTACGCCTTTTGCTATAGTTGGTTTTGTTGGTTATAAATGGTGGAAAAATAATAGAGTATAGTTATAGCATCTCCCTTATAATATTTTTTCTTCTCTTAAAATTAATCTTAAAGAATGAATAGTATTCCCTGTAAGGTATGTGACAATTTAGAAAATAATAAAATGTTTGAAGTGAAAGAAATGTACTTAGGCCTTCGTGAAAAATTTGTTTATCAACATTGCGGTAATTGTGGTTTAATGCAGCTCCTGAATATTCCTGAAAATCTTTCAAAATATTATCCGCCTGATAAATATTACTCTTTCAAATCCGAGGTGAATAAAAAAGTAAAGCCTGAGTTATTTAGAAAAATAAAAGCCGAATATTTACTCCATAATAAAAACAGGATTGCGGGTAAATTACTTTCACTTGGATATAAAGTTCCTGAATATTTTGAATGGCTTAAAAAAACGAAGGTGCATTTGACTGATGCTATTTTAGATGTTGGCTGTGGTAATGGAGGCCTGCTTATCTCCTTAAATAAAATGGGTTTTACAAACCTTACAGGCATTGACCCTTTTAATGAAAATGATCTTGATTATGGAGATATTAAAATTTACAAAAAAACAATTTTTGAAACAGAAGGTGAGTACGATCTTATAATGCTTAATCATGTTCTTGAACATATGGATGAAGCACAAAATGTTATAAACCGATTGTATGATCTTTTAAAGAATGGAAAATATTTATTGATTCGCACGCCTGTTATGGAAAGCTACGCCTGGCATAAGTTTCACAATAACTGGATGAACCTGGATGCTCCAAGGCATTTAATAATTCACACAATTAAAAGTATTAAAATTTTATGTGAACGTTCAGGATTTATTTTAAAAGATATTGTATTTGATGCTACTGCAGATAGTTTGATTGGAAGTGAACAATATCAAAAAAATATTGCACTTATTGATGAGGATTCATATTTAAAAAACAGGAAAAGCAAATTGTTTTCAGAAAAAGAGTTAGAAGATTTTAAAATTATTGCAAACGAAAAAAATAAAACCGGCGAAGGTGACCAGGCTGCATTTTATTTATATAAGCCATAGACAGATAATTTTTTAAAACATCTTTTCATTAACCATTTATTCCATGGTGTTTGTTTTAAAATAATATTCGGAATATATTTTTGAAATTGTATGATCTGTTGAATTTTATCAGGCAATCTTCCTTTATAAAATTTTCCAATTTCATTCACTGATTTTATTTTAAACCTTTTTACAAGATTCCACACTAAAAAAAATACATATTCTTGTTGCAATAAAAGCTTAGAAGGATATTTTGCAAGAAGTTGTAAATATTCCGGAATTTCTACATCGGGGTTTTTATAATATTTGTTCGACATCTGGTTTTCGTCAGCCCCAATATTAATCAGTGTTTCAGGAAGGTATTCATACCCCGGATATTTTATTAAAAAGCGAATGTAAAAATCCACATCAACCACCCATTTAAACAGCGGGTCATATAAAATGCTGTCATCTTTTTTATGCATTACAGTGCTTGGATGCCCGATTACATTCAAATAAAAAAGATTAAGAGGGCTATCATCCAACAATTCTTTTTTCCATTCAACAAGAAATTCATCTTGCTTTTTTTTTGAAACAGAATAAATGTTTGTACATGCAGAAAATATAAAACCTTTAGAAGTTTTTAATGCTGTATCAGCAAATTTTTGTAATGATTCTGAAGATGAGAACCAATCGTCATCATGCATCATCTTTGTCCATTTTCCCTGTGCCTTTTGCAAAACCAAATTAAAATTTTCGGCCATGTTTGTAGGCGGAATATTTTTATAATAGCGGATTGATAATTCAGTAAAGTTCTTAGCCAATTCTTCAACTGAATTATCGGGGCTGTTATCAGTAATTACTATCTCGTAATCTTTGAAAGTCTGTCTGGTAATGGATTGTAACAGGCGCTGCAGATATTCAACATTTTTATATGTTGGTATGCAAATGGATATTAAAGGGTCATTCATTAATAATAACCTTTTGAAAATTCGTAAATATTAAATTCCTTTTCTGTTAAAATTGCCAGTTTAATATTTTCTTTTAAAAGCTGTTTATCAATATTGTTCATTTTTTTTTGCTGAATAAGATGCCATGCTTTTTCTGCAAGCAATAAATATTTTTTTTCATCATTGTCCATCTTCATCAATTCAAATATTTTTTCTTTTAATTCTTTCACGCCTTCTTTTTGCGAAGCAATTGTTTTTACAATATCTATTTTGTGCGAGCTGCTTTGAAATGCAGGAGCAAGCATCATTTTTAAATTGTTTACAAATGTATCTGCATCGGGTCTGTCACTTTTATTTACTACAAAAATATCTGCAATCTCCATCAGCCCTGCTTTCATTGTTTGTATTACATCCCCACCTTCAGGCACTAACACAACAACCGTTACATCTGCCAGCCCGGCAATTTCCACTTCGCTTTGCCCTACGCCAACTGTTTCAATAATTATGTAATCAAATCCGGCAGCTTTCATTACATCAGTTATCTCAATTATTTTTGGATGCAAACCGCCAAGGGCACCTCTGGTGGCTAAGGAACGAATAAAAACATTTGGATTGTTATACCATTCACTCATTCTAATTCTATCACCCAGCAATGAGCCAAAATTAAAAGGAGAAGAAGGATCAACACAAAGGACACCAATCTTTTTTCCATCACTTATAAGTAACCCAATCAATGCATCTGCTAATGTACTTTTTCCAGCGCCGGGCGGGCCTGTTATGCCGATAATTTTTGCAGTATTATTTTGCGGTAATGATAAAAGTAACTTCTCATATCCTTCTGATTCATTTTCTACTAATGAAATACATCTTGCCAAAGCTTTTGCATCTTCATTAATTATTTGCTGCAACAAATCCTTCCACATTATTTTTTATTTGTTTGAAAGTAAATCTTTAAAAAGAGAAACGTATCTCTCTGCATTTTTTTGCCATGTAAATTCATTTGCATATTGCTTCAATGCTTGCGTAAAATCAGGACGTTTATTCAGGCTTTCCATTTTTTCTATCACAGCATTTTTCATGTATTCAGGCTCAAAATTATTCCAGTAAAATGCTTTGTCAGAGCCAACTTCAGGCAAACTTGTATGCGTTGAAGAGAAGACGGGTTTACCGCAATACATTGCTTCAATAACAGGTATGCCAAAACCTTCCTGAAGAGAAGGAAAAAAAAATGCTTCACAATTTTGAAAGAGCCAGGCCTTCTCATTGTCACTAATTTTTGATAAAGGAATTATATTGTCTATATTTTCTTTTTTAATTCTAACCAAAATATTTTTTGCATATGCGCTATCCCAACTTCCTGCAATTATTAATTTTTTGCCGGCCATTAGTTTCATCATATCCACAAGTGCCATTACATTTTTTTTTGGCTGAATAGTTGAAATATGAAAAAAAAACTTTTCTACTGTATTTAATTGTTTTGGTTTTAATGGGGAAATTTTTGATGGATCTGTAACTCCGCAATACACAGCTTCAATTGGTACTGTAACAGTAAAATTTTTTTCAACATCTGCTTTTCCAAAGTTTGATATAGTTGTGATATAATCAGCTCTGTCAATTTTTTTTTGAACTTTTTTTAATCTTTTTTTTATTTTATTTTTATTACTCTCATAAATAAAATTCAAATCATTAATGGTTAACAAAAACTTTGTTTTGTTTGCAGGCATAAAACCGCTGTCCTGATGGATAGCATACCATAAATTGTATCGTATAAATAAAAAAGGAAAATATCTTCTGAAAAAATTAAGCGATACATAATTTATTTCGTTACCAAACGCACCTTTATATTTATCCGGAAGAAGGTAATATACTTTAATATTTTCTTTTTTTAAAATGCTGATATTTTCAGCAAGCGTTTTACCAAAATGGTACGAAACCTCGCCCAGGCCGCTATAGCGGTTCTTTAGTTTTCCCAGATCAATTAATATTTTTTTTGGATGGCTCATTCAAAAATTATGCTGCATGTTTTTCATTTCTGTACAGTTCCCAAAGCTTTGCATATTTTAAAAAGTTTGTGTATGCATTAAAGTAAGCCGTAACAAAACCATGCGTACCATCTAAAAATCCGGCGTTTAAAAAATAGGATTTAAAAAAAACAAATGATGGCGAGAAGATCATTTTGATTAAGTAATTTTTTTTGCCCCTGCCTTTCAGATCTGCTGCGCCAATTGTTGTATATGCATTTGCTTTATTTATATAATGCTTTATTGTTGAAAATGAATAATGTTCAATATGCCCGTTTAATGTTATTGTTGGGTAACCATCTGGTATTATTAATGCCTCATGTACAGCATTATCGTTCCATTGCACAATTGTTTTATCAAACAATCTTCTTTTTAAATTTGGATATTCCAATCCGTGCTTAAGGAATTTTCCAAAATAAAAATTCAGTAATGGGAATTCATAAACGCCTGCTAACCCATTAGTTTTTAATTCTTTTATTTCCCTTATTGCTTCGGGAGTTAAAACTTCATCCGCATCCAAAGCAAGAATATACTTATAAGATGATTGCTGAATGCCGAAATTCTTTTGAGGCCCAAAACCTTTCCATTCTGATAAAAAAATTTTGGCTCCAAAAGCCCTGCAAATTTCTATGGTTTCATCGGTTGAATAATTATCAACAATAATAATTTCATCTGCAATGCTTTTCACTGCAGCTAAGGTTTTGCCGATTATTTTCTCCTCATTTTTTGTAATAATAACCGCACTTATGGGATGCATGTTTTTCTCAAAAATAATTCAATTAAACTGTAAACAAATTTTCGTTCGTAGTTTTGCTGCCACATTTTTAAGTATAGAAATGACCAATTTTATTCCCATATTTCCTTTATCAATTGTAGTGTATCCGGGGGAGGATCTTAACCTACATATTTTTGAGCCGAGGTATAAGCAGTTAATATCTGAGTGTTTTACTGCTAAAAAACCTTTTGGTATTCCGGCGGTTATTAATAATAATATGAATGAACTGGGCACTCTTGTGGAAATAATTGAACTAAGCAAAACTTACGATAATGGTGAAATGGATATTAAAACAAGAGGACAAAAAATATTTCGCATTCTTGAGATAATAAAGGAAGTGCCAGATAAATTATACAGCGGCGCTATTGTAAATTATCCTAATAATATTGAGCGGGGCAACCGCCTGTTAATGCAAAAAGTAATTAGTGCCATTCGTGAGTTGCATATAGCTTTAAAAGTTTCCAGAAAATTTTCCAAGCCCGAAGAAGAGCTCTGGAGCTATGATGTAGCACATCATGCCGGGCTTAATTTAGATGAGGAATATGAAATTTTAGGATTGATGAATGAGTTGCAAAGGCAGGAATATTTAAAGCGCCATCTTGCAAAGGTATTACCTGTAGTTACAGAAATGGAAATGCTAAAAGAAAAAATAAAATTGAATGGCCATTTTAAGAACCTGGAAGGATTAA
>JALYYX010000253.1 GCA_030946075.1 Bacteroidota bacterium
CCTAACTTATCTGACCAAAAAGGAATTAGTTGAGAATGAGCAGAACCTGTTACAGGATCTTCATTAACCCCCACGGTTGGCGCAAAAAATCTTGAAACAAAATCCACCTCTTTTCCGGCAGCAGTGATAATTATTTTATACCCTATTTTAAGTATTAAAGCAAAATCAGGATTGCATTTTTTTACTTCTTCTTCATTCATTAATTCAACCAAAATATCCCTGTGTTTATACACGCCTACTATCTCTACACCTCCTAATGCCTTCTGCAGTTCTGCAGGGTAATCATTAAATCTTTCCGGTTTCCACGATGGAAAATCTATCCAGATTGTTTCACCTTCTTTCTTAACTCTTAAAATGCCGCTTTTGCAGCTAAGTATTATTTCTTCTTTATGAAAATCCATTATGGTGAACAAAACATAGGCAGACGCTAATGTTGCATGTCCGCAAAGATCAATTTCTGAAACTGGCGTAAACCAGCGTATATCAAAATCAACTTCTTCGGTCATGTCCGGACAAATAAAAGCTGTCTCCGACAGATTATTTTCCATTGCAATATTTTGCATTAGATCATCAGAGAGCCAATAATCTAAAGGAACCACAGCTGCAGGGTTACCTTTAAAGAGTTTATCAGTAAATGCGTCGATTTGATAGAGGGTCATGGCAAGTAGTAAATAGTTAGTGGCAAGTAGCCGTGATTAATTTAAATTAGAATTCATAAGACCTGTTATAATTTTAAATAGCTCTTCCAATCTGGGTTCTATTTCAATTAGCTCTGCCTGAACGATATATTGCAGAACCAGGCATGCGATCATACAATTGTCTATTTCAACTAAAGAAGAGCGAGCAATTTCAAAGAATCTATTTTTTTCAATTTTTGATTTTCTTGATGCACCTTCTGCTAAATTATTTGAAATTGAAAGACCAGCACGTTTTATCTGACTGATTAAATTATAAGTTTCTTCCTTCGGAAGTTTTTTACATAACTTATACAAAAGTGGAAGTATTTCAATAGCTCTTTGCCATGCAATTAGTTTCTTGTGACTTAGCTCTAACATAATTTTTTCTTGCTACTTGCTATTTACTACTTTCTATTTACTATTCCCTCATCATTTCTTTTGCAACACTGATTATATCTTCCATATTTGGTTTACTGAAATAATCCCCATCACTGCCATAAGATGGACGGTGAGCCTTTGCTGTTAAGGTTCTTGGAGATACATCAAGGAATTTATATCCTCCCTGCTCCTCCATAACTTTATTAAACATATAAGCAGCTGCTCCACCAGGTACATCCTCATCTATAAATACAATCCGGTTCGTTTTTTTAAGTGAATAAAGAATTTTATGATTAATATCGAATGGCAATAAAGTTTGTACATCCACAACTTCACAACTAATATTTAATTTATCAAGATGCTCTGCTGCCTCGCGAACAATTCTTAAAGTAGAACCATACGAAACCATCGTAATATCTGAACCTTCTTTTATAATTTCAGGAACACCTAAGGGAACTGTATAAGCAATTAAATTTGAAGGAAGTTTTTCTTTTAAGCGATAACCGTTTAAACATTCTATTATTAAACCCGGATCATTACTTTGTAATAAAGTATTGTACATCCCAACCGCCTGAACCATATTTCTTGGCACACAAATATACATGCCCCGCAAAGCATTTATGGCCATTCCCATGGGTGAGCCGCTATGCCATATCCCTTCAAGCCGGTGACCTCTTGTACGAACAATTAAAGGACAACTTTGCTGACCTTTAGTTCGGAAATGCATTGTAGAAACATCATCACTTAGTGGTTGCAATCCATACAATAAATAATCAAGATATTGTATTTCTGCAATAGGACGTAATCCCCGCAAAGCCAAGCCTATTCCCTGCCCCATGATAGTTAGCTCACGAATTCCCGTATCAAAAATACGTTGGTCGCCATACTTTTGCTGTAAGCCACTGAACCCCTGGTTAACATCGCCGATAAACCCAAGGTCTTCACCAAAGGCTACTACTTTTTTATTGGTTGCAAATAGTTCATCAAAATATTTATTAAGAACTTCATATCCGTTTACTGTGGTAGTATCATCTTTAAAATATGGTTTTATTTCCGTTACTTTTAAAGCTGATTTAGAACCATCATTATATAATTTAGAATTGAATAGTTGTGAGTTTTGAGTTTTGAGTACTGAGTAATAATTTGTTAGTTCTGTATTATCCTGAAAGTTATGGGGAATTAATTCGATAGCACTTGCCAAAGCCTTCATCACATCTCTTCTTTGAGGTTCTCTATTCAATAATAATTCTTCAGATAATTTTTTTACTTCTGCATTCTCTATGCTGATATTTTTTAAAAGTTCAACGGTTTTAGCCACCTGCTCTTTGATAGGACCGGTACATTTTTCCCATGCATTTTTTTTGCTGATCCTTACATGTTCTTTCGCTTCTAATTCTATTTGGTCTAATTCATTTTCTTCCGCAAGAGCATTGGCAGTAATCCATTCTTTCATTTGCTTTATGCAATCCCATTTTTTTTCCCATTCAAGGCGATTTTCTTCTTTGTAGCGTTCATGACTTCCTGAAGTTGAATGTCCCTGTGGCTGTGTTATTTCTTCAACATGAAACAAAGCAGGGATATGGGTTTCACGCATGTGTAAAATTGCATGTTCTATAATTTCACACATGCCTGCATAATCCCACCCTTTAAGTTTGTAAATATTTATTCCGTTAGTATTTTCTTCTTTTAGAAAACCTTTTAAAGCAGTGGATATAGATGCTTTTGTGGTTTGAAATTTTTTAGGGACAGAAATACCATAGCCATCATCCCAAACAAAAACTGCCAACGGAACCTGCAATACTCCTGCAGCATTCATAGTTTCCCAAAAATGTCCCTCTGAAGTGGATGCATCGCCAATGGTACAAAAACAAATTTCATTACCATTATCGCTCAAATTTTTAAATTCGTGCAAAGTGCTTTCATTTCTAAATAGTTTAGATGCGAAAGCAAGACCTAATGCTCGGGGCATTTGCCCTGCGGTAGGTGCAATATCTGCAGACACATTTTTTTTGTCGGCAAGGTTCAACCATTCTCCATTTTCATCAACAAATTTTGTAGCGAAATGAGCATTCATTTGTCTGCCGGCACTAAAAGGATCATGCTCCACATCAGGGTCTGCATATAATTGAGAAAAGAATTGTTCAATAGTTGATAAACCTGCGGCAAACATAAAAGTCTGATCTCTGTAATAGCCTGCCCGAAAATCACCCGGCTTAAAAAATTTAGCCATTGCAACCTGTGCAACTTCTTTTCCATCTCCAAAAATTCCAAATTTTGCCTTACCTGTTAAAACCTCTTTTCGTCCCAACAGGCTTGCCTCTCTACTTTCACATACCACACGATAATCTTTTAAAACTTCTTCCCGAAAATTTTCAAAAGATAACTTTTGCTGCGAAAGCATTTCGGAATTAATTGTATCCATACAGGCAAAAATATTAATTAAGGTTGATGATTGTTAAAAATCTGGTAACCCTGCCACAATTTCAAATGATTAATTTCGTTTTTGTATCTTTGAAATCGCATTTTATCATCATGAAAAAAATATTTATCATCTTTTGTGTTTTGTGCGCAGGTTATATTGCAAATGCGCAGACAAATGTTACAAATAATCCAGCAAGCGGTATTAATCCGGAAATAATTTCTTTAAAAGAAACTCAATACGATTTTGGTAAAATTCCGCAAGGCAAACCTGTTACCCATATTTTTTTATTTACAAATACAGGCAATACGCCTTTGGCTTTAGAAAATGTACAGGCAAGCTGTGGATGCACAACACCTGAATGGAGTAAAGATGCAGTACCGGCAGGTGTTACTTCTAAAATAACTGTGGGATATAACGCAATGAATGATGGACCTTTTACAAAATCTATAACTGTAACATACAATGGAAATCAAACAAAACAAATCAATATAAAGGGAGAAGTTTGGAAAACGCCTTCGGGTTCTGCTCCTGAAAACACAGGATTAAATTCTTTAAAAAATCAATAATAAATTAAACTATAAAACTCCTCACAAAATGAAAAAATTATTATTTTCTTTGATGGCTTTTACTTTTGCTACAGCAATTTTTGCTCAAAAGAAAGTAACTGATGTTGCTAAATTCAATACAGATACTTATGACTTTGGTAAAGTAAAACAAAACACTCCTCCTACTGCAACATTTACAGTTACAAATATTAGTAAAGAACCTTTACTTATTGAGGCTGCTAACCCTACCTGCGGATGTACAATTTCTGATTATACAAAATCACCTATTGCACCAGGGCAAACAGGCACAATTAAAGCAACTTATAATGCTGCCGCACTCGGTGGAATTCATAAAACACTTACTGTAAAATTTGCAGGTGTTGATGAAATAAAAATGATAAATCTTGCAGGTGAGGTAATGGAGCCGGCTGCATATGATACATGGGCTACATCTAATAAGGCTACTGATAATGCTAATGATACAAAAACTACTACGAAGGTTAAAGATGATGGCAATAAAGTAAAAACTGAAACAAAAACAGATGCTGTTACTACAAAATCAAAAACCAAAAAAGGGAAAAAGGTTGTAGAAAAATCAACAGTAAAATCTTAAGATAAAATATTAATCAGAGAAACCCTTTCAAATGTTGAAAGGGTTTTTTATTTATACATTCTTAATCTCACTCAATAAATCCTGCAGTACTTTTTTTGCATCACCGCAAAAATTATTTGTGTAGGTATAATCCTATTATCGCAGCCATTTGAACAATCCAGAAACCAACCATCCATTTAATAAGGTCTACTTTCGCCTGAGATAAATCTTCTTTTGTTGCTAATGTCTCTTTTTTTTCCTGATATTTAGATTCTGCCTTTGCTTCAAAATATTCAATTATTGTTTCAGCTTCCTTTTCGCCGAGTTTGGTCTCGTAAACTTTTAAATCTAACGTTGACATTTTAATTGTTTTACACGCTTACAAAAATAATACGTTTCATTTACAATATAAATGTCAAGCCATTGTAAATCAATTTTAACGCAGTTATACATTCTTAATCTCACTCAATAAATCCTGCAGTACTTTTTTTGCATCACCAAAAAGCATAGAGGTTTTTGGCTGATAGAAAAGATCATTTTCAAT
>JALYYX010000261.1 GCA_030946075.1 Bacteroidota bacterium
ACTGCTACATCTAAAATATTTCCGCTTAACACTCTTATTAATTTGGTTTGCGCAAAGGGGTTCATTTGGTAATGCAACCCGCGAATAACGCCAAACTCTGATCTGGCCTGATTATCCTGAACAAAATGTATCACTAATCCTTCTTCTGTGAAAGTTTTTTGATTATAACATTCAAAAAAATATCCACGTTCATCTTCCCAAACTTTTGGATCAAAAATTAATAATCCCGGAAATTCTGTTTTAATAAAAGGCATTGTGTTAATTGATAACTTGAAAATTAAGAATGGAGAATTAAGAATAATGTTTTTTAAAATATTCTATTGTTTCAATTAATCCATCTTCAAAATTTTTTGTTGGCTTATAACCTAATAAAGCTTTTGCAAGAGAAATATCTGCAAGAGAATTTTTTATATCTCCTAACCTCGGCTGTCTGTAAGTTGCTTCATGATCTTTTTGCAAATATTTTTTTATTTCATTGTATAAATAATTTATTGAAAAACTTTGCCCTGTTGCCACATTATAAACTTGATTTATGGCATCCATATTATCAGTGAACATCGCTTTGATATTTACCTGCACTGCATTGTCAACAAATGTAAAATCTCTTGTTTGTTGGCCATCACCATTTATATAAACAGGTGTTGTATTTAAAATTCCCTTTACAAATAAAGGAACCACCGCAGCATAAGGGCCATCGGGGTCCTGTCGCGGTCCAAAAATGTTGAAGTATCGCAAACCAATAACATCAATTGTATAATTCTCTGCAAAAACCTGTGCGTACATTTCATTCACTCTTTTACTAACTCCATAAGGTGATAAAGCATTACCAATTTTATCTTCTTTTTTGGGTAAGGTTTTATCATCACCATAAACTGAAGATGATGAAGCATAGATAAAGCGCTTTACATTATTATCTACTGATGCTTTTAAAATATTTACAAAGCCGCCAACATTTACATCATTGGTAAGTTGCGGTTCTTTTATAGAACGGGGCACAGAGCCTAATGCAGCCTGGTGGCTTACATACTCAATACCAGTACAAGCCTGCAGACAATCTTCAAAATTTCTAATATCGCCCTGCAAAAACTCAAATGAAGAATAATTTTTTAAAAGATTAAGATTAGATTGAAAACCATTTGCCATATTATCCAGCACACGAACTTTTTTAGCACCATTCTTCAACAAATATTCAGCAATATGACTGCCGATAAAACCGGCACCGCCTGTTACAAGAAAGGTTTTATCATTTAAATCTTTATCGTGAAAAATATTATTCAAAGATTTATTATTGGTTATTGATTATTTAAAAATTATAAACTTTAACATAACACTTACATCCAAGCTATAAACTCCAATAAGCTCTGCTGTTAATTTTACCCCGATAGATCCCTTTAAGGTCTGCAATGATAGCATGAGATTTTGTTAGTGCTGCAAATTCTGTATCATCCATTTTTTTATAATCGTTATGTGGCACTGTTATTATTACAGCATCGTAATCATTGCTTAATTCTTCAGTCAAACCGAATCCATATTCATGTGCAAGATCATCACTTGATGCATGCGGATCTGTGACATGCACATTCAATGAATATGACTGCAACTCCTTCACCACGTCAGCAATTTTAGAGTTTCGGATATCACTTACGTTTTCTTTGAAAGTGGCACCCATCACCAGTACTTTAGCATTTTTCACATTCCCATTACTATGAATAATATGCTGCAAAACTTTTCTTGCAACATAGCTTCCCATGCCATCATTTATAGCTCTGCCGGCAAGTATTACCTGCGAATCATATCCAAGTTCTTTTGATTTATGCGTTAGATAATAAGGATCAACTCCGATACAATGCCCACCAACCAAACCCGGTTGAAATTTTAAAAAATTCCATTTGGTACCTGCAGCCTCAAGCACTTCATAAGTGTTTATTCCCATTTTATCAAAGATGATGGAAAGCTCATTCATTAATGCAATATTGAGATCACGTTGTGTATTCTCAATAATTTTTGCAGCTTCAGCAACTTTTATTGATGATGCTTTGTGTACACCTGCATCTACAACAAGCTCATAAACTTTAGCAATCACCTGCAGGCTTTCTTCATCTCAACCGCTAACCACTTTTATTATGCTGTTTAATGTATGTTCTTTATCACCGGGATTTATTCTTTCAGGAGAATAACCAATTTTAAAATCAACAATATTTTTTAACCCGGATAATTTTTCAATAATGGGTAAACAGTCTTCTTCTGTACAACCGGGATAAACAGTAGATTCAAAAACTACATAATCCCCTTTTTTAATAACCTTACCAATGGTTTCGCTTGCTTTTTTTACAGCGATTAAATCAGGAATATTATGCTCATCAACAGGCGTGGGGACTGCAACAATGTAAAATGAAGCAGTTCTTAAAACATTCAGATCATTTGTAAATTCAATATCACAATTTTTAAATGATTCCTCATCTAACTCATTACTGGGATCAATATTTTGTTTCATTAATTTGATACGGCCTTCATTAATATCGAAACCAATTACTGATAGTTTCTTTGCAAACTCCAATGCTATTGGTAAGCCCACATATCCTAAACCAATTACTGCTAATTTCTTTTTCTTGTCAACAAGGTCTGTATACATTCTTAATTAACTTTTATTTTCTACTTTCAAATTCTTTAGGAAGTTTGTTTAATTCTTCCTTGGGTAAAGATTTAAAATATTCATACGTAATTTTCAATCCTTCTTTCCTCGAAACTTTTGGTTGCCATGATAATATTTTTTTTGCCTTTGAAATATCGGGCTGGCGCTGCTTGGGATCATCCTGAGGCAACGGCTTATAAACAATTTTTTGTTTTGTTCCTGTTAGTTCAATTATTTCTTCGGCAAAATCTTTAAGCGTAATAGGATCAGGATTGCCAATGTTTACGGGTAATGGATAATCACTCATCAACAAACGATAAATGCCTTCTATCAAATCATCAACATAACAAAAACTTCTAGTCTGACTGCCATCTCCAAAAACTGTTAACTCCTCACCTCTTAAT
>JALYYX010000266.1 GCA_030946075.1 Bacteroidota bacterium
GATGGAATTGTTTTTTTCGGAACAAGAAATGGTGTTGTTTACGCAATTAATGTAGCAGAAAAAAAAATTGAATGGGCTTATAAAATTGATAACTCAATGGTAAATACAGTTAAGGTTATTGATAAAAAAAATATAATTGT
The DNA here is from genome assembly GCA_030946075.1 of Bacteroidota bacterium. Lineage (GTDB taxonomy): Bacteria > Bacteroidota > Bacteroidia > Chitinophagales > Chitinophagaceae > Ginsengibacter. Next base: position 141 of record JALYYX010000266.1, read on the forward strand.
TTCAACAATGGATGGTAAAGTTGCGCTGCTGCAGAATAACTGATTTATATTTGTTTTCTATACCCTTAAAATGAATCCAAATTTTTTGCGAAATTATTTATTAGTTTTTCTCCTCATCATATCTGTTAACTTAAAGGCACAACGTTTTGACAGCACTCTAAAAAAGCTTGATGCGGAATATCGGCAGGAAAAATTGTATCTCCATTTTGATCGCTCTTTTTATAATCCCGGAGAAACTATTTGGTTTAAGGCATATCTTTTTGCCGGCAATTTTCCATCACTAATAAGCAAGACTTTATACACTGAACTGGTTGATGCGAAGGGCAAGATTCTTCAGCGGATAACTGCGCCGGTTGTAATGTCCAGCGCTGCAGGCTCATTGGTTATACCTCAGGATGTTGGGGGAAATTTAATTGTAAGGGCTTATACAAAATGGATGCTTAATTTCGATTCTTCTTTTTTATATACAAAAGCCATTTCAATTCTTCCATTCCAAAAATCTGCTGGTAAATTATCTTCTTCGGCAACAAAAATAAATAATGTTGCACCTGCAACTTCTTCAATATCGTTACAATTTTTTCCTGAAGGCGGCGATCTTGTTCAGGGAATAGAATCGAGGGTGGCATTTAAAGCCACAGATCACAATGGAATGCCGCTTAATATTTCAGGAGAAATATTGGATAGCAAAGGAAAAAGAATAACGCCGTTTGTAAGTTTACATGATGGTATGGGGATTTTTAATTTTGCACCTGCAATTGCTGAACAATACAAAGCGGTTTGGTATGAGAGGGCACAAAAACATGAAATGCCTTTACCATCTGCAAAGCAAAATGGTATTGTACTGGAAGTAAATAATCTTACCACACAAATTGAATTTAAAATTAATCATACAATAAATGCCCCTTATCCTTTTGTATATATAGTTGCCCAAATGAATCAGCAATTAGTATACAGGGCAAAAGCAAATATTGGTAAAACAACAACAGTAAGCGGAACTATCCCTGTTGAAAATTTGCCTTCAGGTATTATACAAATTACTGTTTTTACTCCGGATGAAAAACCTGTTGCAGAAAGGATTGTATTTGCAAATTCAACTGATTATTCTTTTATGACCGATTTAAATTCGCCTGTAAAAGATATTGGTAAAAGAAAGAAGAATGTTATTCAAATAGATGTACCGGATACTGTTTCATGCAATCTTTCAGTTGCCATAACTGATGCTGATATTAATCCGGTACAAACTGATGATAATATTTATTCTCATATTTTACTTACCAGTGATATAAAAGGATATGTTTATAATCCTGCTTATTATTTTTCAAGCGATGCAGATTCTGTCGCAAATCATCTTGATCTTGTAATGATGACCAATGGCTGGCGCAGATTTAAATGGGAAGACGCACTGGCAGCGCATTTCCCTAAATTAAATTACTTGCCAGAAAATTATCTTTCTATTGAAGGACAAGTGCAGGGGCTTAGTAAAACGCAGCTGTCTGGTAAAGCTATAAATACCATAATTGAATTAAAAAACAAGAATAAACAATTTTTAACTTTACCGGTACAACCAACAGGGAAGTTTCTTATTTCAGGATTGATATTTTATGATACAGCAAAAATGTATTATCAGTTTAATAATGATAAAGATAAAACGCTTACATCACGGGCAAGCTTTGATATTAAAAGTAATTTATTAAAAGATCCACTTAACATCGTCCCTGACAATACTTTGTTTGCAGCTATCTCACAACCCGATACACAGGTAACTATAAAAAGCAAAGAAGTTTACCGGGAAGAAATAAACCAGCTCAGCAATGAAAAAATAAAAACTTTAAAAACTGTAGTGATAACGGCCAAAAAGAAAACTCAAAAAGAAATACTTGATGAAGAATATACTTCAGGATTTTTTTCGGGCGGGGATTCACGAATTATTCTCCCTGAAGATGACCCTGCATTTCTCTCCTCCCCAAATTTATTATCTTATTTACAAAGCCGGATAGCTGGTTTGCAAATAAGTGTAAATGGTATTGATGCATCTGTTACATGGCGTGGCTCGCCTACTGCAATTTTTGTAAATGAAATTCAGCAGCAGGATGTAAGCCAGATAATGACGTTGCCAATGAGTGATATTGCCCTGGTAAAAATTTTTTCTCCTCCCTTTTTTGGAGCCAGTGGTGCTGGTGCCGGAGGTGCTATTGCTGTGTATCTCAAAAAAGGCGCCTCTGCAAATGATAGGGTAAAAGGTCTTGATTACACTATGATTTCGGGATACACTCCGGCTAAAGAATTTTATTCACCAGATTATTCAAAGCCGGACGTTTCTGATGCACCGGACTACAGACCAACGTTATAT
>JALYYX010000328.1 GCA_030946075.1 Bacteroidota bacterium
GTATCCTGATCCTTTACAATATGCATTGAAAAATAAACTGTCTGCAATTAAAAATGTATCTGCTGAAAATATTTTTATTGGCAATGGCAGCGATGAGGTGATCGATCTTGCAATAAGAATATTTTGCAATCCTCAAAAAGACAATGTTATCATTTGCCCTCCTACGTATGGGATGTATGAAGTATCTGCAAATATTAATGATGTAGCCATAAAAAAAATAAATCTCACCAAAAATTTTCAATTAGATGCTGAGCAAATATTAAATGCTGTTGATGATAATACGAAATTATTATTTCTATGTTCTCCCAATAATCCTACGGGAAATAGTATGAATGCTAATGATATAGAATTCTTATTAAAAAACTTCCGGGGCATTGTAATTATTGACGAGGCTTATATTAATTACTCGAAGCAAAATTCATTTGTTCAGAAGTTAAAAGTATTTCCGAATTTAATTGTTATGCAAACGCTTTCAAAAGCCTGGGGATTAGCGGCGCTTAGGCTGGGCTTATGTTTTGCCGTATCAGACATCATTAGTCTTTTTAATAAAGTTAAGCCTCCTTATAACATTAACCAGTCATCACAAAAACTGGCAATTGAGGCGCTGCGAAATATGCAACAAATAAATTCATGGGCTGAAGAAATAATTTCACAAAAAGTATTTCTTGAAAAAGAGTTCGAGAAATTTTCTTTCATACAAAAAATTTATCCCAGCGATGCGAATTTTTTATTGCTTAAGGTAGATAATGCAAATGATCTTTATAAATATTTATCTGGCAATAAAATAATTATTCGTAACAGGAGTAAAGATGTGCTCTGCGATAATTGTGTACGAATAACAGTCGGAACACCGGTGGAAAATATTCTTTTATTAGAAGCATTAAAAAAATATAAGGCATGACAAAAAAAGTTTTATTTATTGACAGGGATGGAACATTAATAAAAGAAGCCCCGCCAACATATCAACTGGATTCATTTCCTAAACTGGAATTTTACCAGCACATGTTTGAGTACATGACAAAGATTGCAAGAGAGTTAGATTATGAACTGGTAATGGTTACAAACCAGGATGGGCTTGGTACAGACATATTTCCCGATAATACTTTTTGGCCTGTGCATAATTTTATAATGAAGAGCCTGGAAAACGAAGATATTATTTTTAATAAAGTTTTTATTGATAAAACCTTTCCATCCGATAATTCTCCAACGCGGAAACCGGGTACAGCAATGTTAAGTGAGTATCAGAATAATGAAGGGTATGATATTAAAAATTCATTTGTTATTGGCGATAGAATTACTGATGTATTACTTGCAAAAAACCTTGGCTGTAAAGCATTGTGGTTAAATAATCATAATGATCTTGGAGCTACCGAAGTGAATCATACAAAAGATGAGCTAATGGAAACTATTGCTTTGGAAACTCAACATTGGAAAGATATTTATGAATTTTTAAAACTCCCTCCCCGTAAAATATTTCATAAAAGGGAAACAAATGAAACCTCTATTTTAATTGAATTGAATCTGGATGGTAATGGATCATCAGATATAAAAACAGGGCTGGAATTTTTTGATCACATGTTGCAGCAAATTGCAAAGCACGGAAATTTAGATTTGAATATCCAATGCAAAGGTGATCTACAAATTGATGAACATCATACTATAGAAGATGTTGGTATTGCCCTGGGTGAGGCCATAGCAAAAGCTCTAGAAGATAAACGTGGAATTGAACGTTACGGATTTTTATTACCTATGGATGATTGCTTAGCTCAAGTTGCTATAGATTTCGGTGGACGAAGCTGGCTTGTTTGGGATGCAGATTTTAAGAGAGAAAAAATAGGAGAGATGCCTACAGAAATGTTCTTTCATTTTTTTAAATCATTTAGTGATGCAGCAAAGTGTAATCTTAATATAAAAGCGGAGGGCACAAATGAACATCACAAGATCGAATCAATTTTTAAAGCATTTGCAAAATGTATAAAGATGGCTGCTAAAAGAGATATTAATAATAATTCATTGCCATCAACCAAGGGAGTTCTTTAAAATGAAGATTGCAATTATAAAATATAATGCAGGAAATATTCAGAGTGTTCAATACGCTTTACAAAGGCTTGGCATGAATGCAACAGTAACTGATGATCACAATGAAATAATAAATGCTGATAAGATAATTTTTCCGGGAGTAGGGAATGCAAAATCAGCCATGCAAAATTTAAAAGTAAAGAACCTCGATACTGTGATAAAGTCACTATCACAGCCTGTTTTAGGCATTTGTGTGGGTATGCAGCTTTTGTGCAATCACTCAGAAGAAAGTGATACCGAATGCCTGGGTATTATTGATATGCAGGTTAAAAAATTTTCATCCAATGAAAAAATATATAAGATTCCACAAATAGGATGGAATACAATATATAATTACAGATCGCCGCTGTTTAATGGGATTAGAGAAAATGCATTTGTATATTATGTGCATGGTTTTTATGCAGAGAGCGGAAATGAAACAATTGCAGCAAGTGATTACATTTTTCCTTACAGCGCTGCCATACAAAAGAATAATTTTTACGGAGTTCAGTTTCATACAGAAAAATCAGCAGAAGTAGGGGATAGAATTTTATTAAATTTTTTAAATGAAACATAGTGCAAATAATTCCTGCAATTGATATTATTGATGGAAAATGCGTAAGGCTTTCTAAGGGTGATTATAATGAGAAAACAGTTTATTATGATAAACCTTTAGATGCTGCAAAATCCTTTGAGGATGCAGGTTTACAGCGATTACACATTGTTGACCTTGATGGCGCAAAAAAGGGAGGTATTAAGAATTTAAAAGTGTTGCAAACCATTGCCACCAATACAAAATTGAAAATTGATTTTGGGGGAGGAATAAAAAATATTGATGATGTAAGCAATGTGTTTAATGCAGGAGCATCAATAATTACATTAGGAAGCATAGCAGTTAAGTATCCTGAAATTATAGAAGAGTGGGTAATGGAATTTGGCGCTGATAAAATTTTAATAGGGGCTGATGTTTTGCATGAAAACATAAAAGTGAGTGGATGGATTGAAGATGGAGGAATTAATGTTTTTGCGTTTATAGGGAAAATGGTTGCAGCTGGTGTTAAAAATATTTTTTGCACAGATATTTCAAAAGATGGAATGATGCAGGGGCCTTCAATTGATCTTTATAAAAAGGTTATGCTGCAATTTCCTTCAGTTAATTTTATTGCAAGCGGAGGCGTAAGCAATATTGATGATGTAATTAAATTAAAAGAAATCGGCTGCTCAGGAATTATTATTGGCAAAGCCATTTATGAAGGCAGGCTTACTTTATCACAACTATTAATGATAAATTCTCAACTTTAAATTTGTTAACCAAACGCATTATACCATGCCTGGATATTAAAGACGGCCGAACCGTAAAAGGTATAAATTTTAAAAATATTCAGGATGCAGGTGACCCTGTTGAGTTGGCGAAATATTATTCACAGCAGGGAGCAGATGAATTGGTTTTTCTTGATATAACAGCTACCATAGAAAAAAGAAAAACGCTTATTGAACTTGTAAAAAATCTTGCCTCAAATATTAATATTCCATTTACAGTAGGTGGCGGTATTTCATCAGTTAAAAATGTTTATGAGCTTTTACAACACGGTGCTGATAAAATTTCAATAAATACTGCAGCTTATAAAAATCCTGATTTGATAAAAAAAATGGCTTATGAATTTGGCAGTCAATGTGTGGTACTTGCAATAGATACCAAAAAAGAAGATGATGGAAACTGGTATGTTTATTTAAATGGAGGCAGAACAAAAACTGATACAAAAACAATTGATTGGGCAAAGCATGCCGTTAATGGTGGCGCAGGAGAGATTTTGCTAACATCAATGAATAATGACGGCACTAAAAATGGATTTGCTTTGGATATTACAAAAACATTATCTAACACTCTTCCCGTTCCTGTGATTGCATCTGGTGGAGCAGGTAATTATAAACATTTTAAAGATGTTTTTGTAAAAGCTAATGCAGATGCAGCTTTGGCGGCAAGCATTTTTCATTATAAAGAAATTGAAATACCTGAATTAAAAAATTATTTAAACCGGCAAAATATTTCTGTAAGATTATAAATAATAAAAATGAAAATGAAAATAGATTTTGATAAGTATACTGATAATTTAGTTCCTGCGATTGTTCAGGATGCTGATACAAATGTTGTATTAATGTTGGGGTTTATGAACGAAGAGGCATATAAAAAAACGTTAGAAACGAAGCTCATAACTTTTTATAGCAGAAGCAAGCAAGGCTTGTGGACAAAAGGGGAAACAAGCAATAATTTTTTGCATTTGATAAGTATAAAAACAGACTGTGATAATGATTCAATTTTAATTAAAGCAAAACCTGATGGTCCGGTTTGCCATACAGGAAGTGATACCTGTTTTAATGAAAAAAATATATCAGACAGTTTTTTGTACAAGCTTGAAAAAATAATAGCTGAACGAAAAAATTCTCCAACAGAAAATTCTTACACCAGCTCATTATTCAAAAAAGGGATAAATAAAATTGCTCAAAAAGTAGGTGAAGAAGCTGTTGAATTAGTGATAGAAGCGAAAGATAATAACAAAGAAAATTTTTTAAATGAAGCAGCAGACTTGTTGTTCCACTATTTAATTCTTTTAA
>JALYYX010000393.1 GCA_030946075.1 Bacteroidota bacterium
ATACTTCATACTTCCAAATATTTCTTTCTAACTTAAACAATATATTTGCCACCCTAAAAATAAATCCAGATCAGTGCGATTAAAGAGCTTAGAGATTAAAGGTTTTAAAAGTTTTGCCGACAAAACAACAATAAATTTTGATGAAGGAATTACCGGCGTTATAGGCCCGAACGGATGTGGCAAAAGTAATATTGTAGATAGCATTCGCTGGGTAATTGGCGAACAAAAAATAAGTCAGTTACGGAGTGAAAATCTTGAAAGCCTCGTTTTCAACGGCTCTAAAAGCCGCAGTGCAAGCGGGCTTGCAGAAGTTAGCCTAACCTTCGAAAATACTAAAAACCTTCTCCCCACAGAGTTTAATACCGTTACTATTACCCGGAAATTTTATAAAAGCGGTGAAAGTGAATATCGCCTTAATGATGTTAGCTGCAGGCTTAAAGACATCCACAATTTATTTCTTGATACAGGTGTAAGCACTGATAGTTATGCCATCATAGAGCTTGGAATGGTGGATGATATAATTCGGGATAAAGAAAACAGCCGGCGCAGAATGCTTGAACAGGCAGCCGGAATTTCAATTTACAAAACAAGAAAGAAAGAAGCCAAATTAAAGTTAGATGCAACAGAACTTGACCTTGCAAGAATTGAAGATCTTTTGTTTGAAATAAACAATCAGTTAAAAACTTTAGAAAGCCAGGCAAAAAAAGCAGAAAAATATTATGAGATTAAAAAAGAATATAAAGATGTTAGCATTGAATTGGCAAAGGCAGCGCTGGAAGGATTTAATATTACTTACAGGGATTTAAATGAGCAACAAAAAAATGAGACCGATAAACGCATTGAGCTGGAAGCTGCAATAGCATCTGAAGAAGCAGAAATTGAAAAAGAAAAATTTCATTTCATAGAAAAAGAAAAAGCATTACAAGAGATGCAGCATGCCTTTAATGAGCTGCATAATACTGTTCGCAATAAAGAAAATGAAAAAAATCTTGCATCGCAGCGGCTACAATATTTAAAAGAAAGAGAAACAAGCCTGCAGAATTTTTTGCAAAAAGCTGAAGGACAATTGCAGGGAATAAATGAAAGCATACAGTTTACACAGCAACAGATAAAAGATGAGGATATAAAATTAAATGAACTAAAGGAACAACTTCAATCTTTAAAAACCGATGTTGAAGCAAAAAGGAAAATATTTGATGAGAAACGAATTTCTATTGATGAGCTAAGACGGGATCATCAAACCCTTCAACGAAACCAATTTGAGGCAGAAAAAAAAGTTGCTGTTGCAGATACTTCTATTAGTAATTTACAAAAAGCAATATCGCAGATAGAAGAAGAAAAAACATCCCGTCAAAATCAGTTAAAAGAATTAAATAAAGAAAAGGAAATTAAAGCTAATGCGCTGGAGCAAAAGAAAACGGACTTACAGCAATTACAGCAACATAACCAATTTACAAAAGAACAAATTCTGCAAACGCAGGCTGTGCTTGAAGATCAAAAGAATAATTTTGCTGTTGAAAGCCGTAAGCTTGATTCCCGGAAAAACGAGCATGATCTTTTAAAAAGCCTTATTGATACAATGGAAGGCTACCCTGAAAGTGTAAAGTTTCTTCATAACAATTCAGGATGGAATCATACAGCGCCAATACTTTCCGATATTATTTATGTGAAGGAAGAATACCGTGCAGCTGTTGAAAATATTCTTGAGCCATACCTTAATTATTACGTGGTGGAAAATCTTGAAGAAGGCTTACAGGCAGTGCATTTACTGGATGATAATAAAAAAGGTAAAGCAAATTTCTTTTTACTTGATCAGTTGAATGAAGCAAAAGTTCTGGAGTCTGCATCACCTGCAAACGCCATATCGGCTTTGGAAGTAATTGAAGTTGATAATAAATACCAAAGCCTTGCAAATTATTTATTAGCAAATGTTTTTATAGCAGAAAATGAAGAGGCATTACAAAACAGCAATGGAGCCGTAGTGCTTGAAAAGCATGGTAAGTATGCTAAAGGAAAATATTTTTTAGCCGGCGGAAGCGTAGGATTATTTGAAGGTAAGAAGATAGGGCGTGCAAAAAATCTTGAAAAACTAATTGAGGAAATTGCAGCACAGGAAATAATCGTGAATGATCTTAAAGCTGTTATCAGCAAGCGTTCTAATGAAGTTATTGCATTTAATGAAGCGCTTAAGGAAAATGCAATTCAACAAACTCAAGAGGATATAAACTCTCTTAATAATACAGTTTTTGCATTACAAAATAAACTGGAAAATATTCATCATGCTGAAGAAGTTAGCATTCAGCGAATAAAAGAATTACAGGAACAATTAGAAATTAATCATCAATCTATTGCGGCTACAAGAACGGAGCTTGCACAATTCAATACTCATCTTGAAGAGCTTTCCGGCAAAATGCAATTAGCAGAACAGGAGTATGGAGCAGCAGAACAGGAATATAATTCAGTGAATAATTTATACAATGAAAATAATCTTGTATTAACAAGACAGCAAAGTAAATTATCTGCATTGCAGCAGGAACTGGAGTTTAAAAGCAATCAACTTAATGAGCTGAATGTTCAGATAGAAAACAGCAATAATCAATTAACCGAATCATCAGTAAACATAACAGAAACTGACGCATTGCTTACTGAACTTGAAGGTTCAGTATTATCAATGCTGAAAAATAAAGAAGAGGAAGAAAGAAAATTGAATGAGGCAGATCAGGCTTATTATAACTTTAGAAATGCTTTAAATGAAAGAGAAAGTAATCTTAGATTAAAACAAAAATCCAAAGAACAGATAGATTTTTTAACGAATGAGATTAAAGACAAACTAAATGAATTAAAACTTCAGCTTGCAGGAATGAAAGAAAGATTAAGCGTTGAATTTAAAGTTGATCTTGATGTAATTCTTGATGAAGAAAGAAATACAACAACACCGCTTGAAGAATTGCAGGAGAAAAATGACCGGATGAAAAAACGCCTGGAAAATATGGGTGAAATAAATCCCACAGCCATTGAAGCATTTACAGAAATGAAGAAACGTTACGAATTTATTTTAGAGCAAAAAAACGATCTGGTAACTGCAAAAGAATCTTTAATGCAAACAATTGAAGAAGTGGAGGCCACTGCTAACCAGCAATTTCTTGATACATTTAATAAAGTAAGAGAAAATTTTCAAAAAGTTTTTAAGGCTTTATTTACAGAAGATGATACTGCGGATATGATTCTTGAAAATCCTGAAAACCTTGCCGAAACAGGAATTGATATTGTTGCAAAACCAAAAGGAAAGCGGCCCACATCAATTACCCAGCTAAGCGGAGGAGAAAAAACATTAACTGCTACTGCGCTTTTATTTGCAATCTATTTAATAAAACCTGCCCCATTTTGTATTTTGGATGAGGTTGATGCTCCGCTTGATGATGCCAATGTTGGAAAGTTTACACAAATGATCAGGCAGTTTAGCACTGAGTCGCAATTTATAATTGTTACACATAACAAAATGACCATGTCGGCGGTTGATGTTATTTACGGTGTTACTATGCAGGAACCTGGCGTTAGTAAATTAGTGCCTGTTGATTTCCGAAGCCTGAATTAAATGTTCTCACAAAAAGATATAGCCCGGTATTACGATATTAGTGAAAGCCAGTATCGTTTTTTTTGGGATCTTGATAAAAGCCATTCTCTTCATTATGGATATTGGGATGCATCAACAAAAAACTTTCATCAGGCACTGCTGAATATCAATAAAGTTCTTTCTTCCAAAGTATCTGTTTCAAAAAACGATAATGTACTTGATGCCGGCTGCGGCATTGGAGGATCATCAATATGGATGGCAAAAAATATTGGTTGTAACGTAACAGGGATAAGCCTTAGCGAAAAACAAGTTAAGAAAGCTAATGATCTTGCTGCCAGAGAAGGTGTAGCACATCTTGCCAGATTTTACGTAAAAGATTTTACGAATACTGCATTTGAAAACGAAACTTTCAATGTGGTTTGGGCAATAGAAAGCGTATGCCATGCCGCCGATAAATCTGCATTTCTAAAAGAATCATATCGCCTTTTAAAACCAAATGGAAGATTGATAATGGCAGATTTTTTTAAAGAAGAAAATCTTACCGGAAATAATGCCAAACAAATTGAACAATGGGCACATGGTTGGGCTGTTGATAATTTTTCTACAATAGAAGAATTTGAAGGACAATTAAAAGATGCAGGATTTGAAAAATTAAAAACGGAGGATGTAACGAATGCCATTATGCGTTCGGCAAAAAAATTATACCACTCATATTTTATTGGAAGCATACTTGGTTTTTTATATCGTATCTCTCACAGAAATGTTATGCAGCAGGGAAAACAAAATATCAGCACTGCATATCTTCAATATAAAACTTTGCAAAAAAAACTATGGAAGTATTTAATAATTTCTGCTGAAAAACAATAGCCAATTTTATTAAAAAAATAGATGTGTACCAATTATCATTTTAAAATTAATTTTCCAATCTTTCCATTTATTCCTGCAAGAAAAACACTTTTTCCATTCTTTGCTTTTCTGCAAACATGAAAACTTTCATCAGAAATTAAATGCCATGTTTTTCCATCGTCAGTTGAATAATCAACACCATTTAATCCGCAGCAAATCCAATTTGTTTTGCCAATATATTCAATACAACTTCTGTATCCATGCGGCGCAATTGCAGGAGCAGTCCATGTTTTACCGCCATTATTAGTTATAAAGCAATTCTTTTCAGTAAAATCAGGTTTAGTAAAATCTCCCCCTGTGACTATTAAAGTTTTTTTATTTTTTACAGCCAGCGAGTTTGCGCCGGTAGTTTGTGTTCCTTGTAAAATGGGTAGGTCAATTTTTTTATCTCTTATAAATAATCTTGATCGCAAACCTCCGCTTACGAAGCAAGCCTCATCTTTTGCAAGTGCTCTTATATTTGTTCCGCTGCTTGCAAAGCAAGCCTCACCGCTATCAGCCGCAGGGTAATATTGTTTGGGAATATCACGCCAGGTATTGCCACCATCAAAAGTTCGGGCAATAAAAAATTTATTATCAATCGGGTCGCCAATAACAATTCCGCTTTGTTCATTCCAAAATTCCATAGCATCTAAAAACATTCCCTTTGTTTTATTTTCATAAACCATTTTCCATGTTTCTCCTGCATCAACGGTTTTTAAAATATACGCCGGCGCTGCAATTCCCATAATAACAGCTGTTGTTGCATCAAAAGCTTCAATATCTCTAAAATCAGTTTTTTCAAAACCCTTTACCGGCATCCATTTCCATGTTTCTCCCCCATCAATAGATCTTCCTATCAATCCGTTACTTCCACTCACCCAAATTATTTTATCAGTAACAACACATAATCCTCTTATTGAGGTTTTTTCAGCTGATGTAAGAACTTTTATTTTCTGAGAAAAAGCAGTGTTGGCTGATAACAAACCGAATATGATAAATAGATATTTTTTCATTCTTATTAATTTAGCTATACAAGTTGTTTTTTAATCAGCCCTGGTTTACTTTGCAAGAATAATAAAAATAAATTGCCTTGTGCAAGAGATATTTATGAGTAAGCAAAATTTTGAAATTAATGATGAGTGGTTTGGATTTCAGCAGGTGAAAGATTTACTTGAGAAGGACATGCAGATATCTATATCGCCGGCTATTGAAGAAAAAATTATTAAATGCAGAAAATATCTTGATAAAAAATTAAATGAGTCTGATAAATTATTTTATGGCATAAATACCGGCTTTGGCTTTCTACAAAATGTACAAATTGATAAAGCGCAATTACAAGAACTTCAAAAGAATCTGTTGCAGTCACATGCTTGTGGATTAGGAGAAAAAGTGCCACTGAAGATTGTAAAGCTAATGTTGGTATTAAAAATTAAATCGTTAAGTTTCGGTAATTCAGGAGTACAACTGCGTACAGTGAAACGCTTGCTGGATCTATATAATAATAATGTGTTACCGGTAATTTATACACAAGGATCTTTGGGTGCTTCCGGAGATCTTGCTCCACTAAGTCATTTAAGTTTACCATTAATTGGTTTAGGGGAAGTAAATTTTAAAGGCAAAATACAAAAAACGGAAAAGGTATTTAAAGAACTAAACTGGCAACCTGTAGAATTACAAAGCAAAGAAGGGTTGGCATTAATAAACGGAACGCAATTTATGAGTGCTTATGGAATTTTTAATTTGCTTTATACAGAACAATTATTAAAATGGGCTGATGTAATTTCTGCAATTTCTTTTGATGCATTTGATTGTTCTGCAAATTGCCTGCACGAAAAAATTCATTCACTGCGTGCACACAAGGGACAAGTTGATACTGCCAAAAGTTTAAGAGAATTATTAAAAGACAGTGAGATAGCAACGCAAAAAAAATCACATGTTCAGGATCCTTATTCATTCCGTTGCATCCCTCAGGTACATGGCGCAACTAAAGATACTTTTGATCATGTTCAAAATATATTTTTAAGAGAAATAAATTCAGTTACAGATAATCCAAATATTTTTCCTGATGATGATCTTATTTTAAGTGGTGGAAATTTTCATGGACAACCATTGGCTCTATCCTTGGATTTTCTTTCAATCGCAGTTGCAGAATTAGGCAGCATTTCTGAAAGAAGAGTATTTCAATTATTAAGCGGACAAAGAGATCTTCCTTTATTTCTTGTAAAAGATCCGGGATTGCATTCGGGCCTTATGATTCCGCAATACACAGCAGCATCAATAGTTAGCGAGAACAAGCAATTGTGTACACCTGCATCAGTTGATAATATTCCATCGTCCAATAATCAGGAAGATCATAACAGCATGGGAGCAAACGCCGCAACTAAATGCTTACGTGTTATTCAAAATGTAGAAAAAGTTTTAGCAATAGAATTACTTACTGCAGTGCAGGCATTGGAATATCACAGGCCGCTACGTTCTTCTGCAGCAATTGAAAAAATTGTTTCTGCATTCAGAGAAAAAGTTTCTTTTAATGATAAGGACAGGGTGTTGAGAGATGATATGATGAAAGCAGTGGAATTTTTGAATGATTTCGAACTGTCATCCTGAGGCTGTCGAAGCATTGATTGTAGAAGAATAAATGTTGATGAACAGCTGTATGAAAAATCAGCGTCATTAGTAACTCCCTACAACCCTTCAACAAGCACGGGGTGACACTTTACTACTTTAAAATATTTTATTAATCCCCACAACGCTTTCCAGTGCCAGCTTATACATTGTTTCCAAAGAACGTTCACGTTGATCGGCGCTCATACTTTCCTGTGTAGGAATAATATCAGAAATAGTTACAATGGTTGCTGCCATCTTATTTAAATATTTTGCATTAGAGAAAAGTGCAAACGCTTCCATCTCCACAGCAGGACAATTATTTTCTACTGCAACTTTTGGAATGGCAGGATCATGTCTGTAAAAGACATCACTGGAATGAATGCAACTTTTGATAACGGGAATATTTAATTCCTGTGCAGTTTTATTAATTATTTCGTACGCTTTTCCCTGGTGCAAAACATTATCTTCCTCATAACCAAAAGCCGACTTCGCATACGTTGATTCGCTGAATGCCTTATCAACATTCAAAACATCATACACTTTTAAGTCAGTAGTGTATCCGCCTGCAGTACCAATTCTAATGATACATTCAACACCATATTCATTAAATAATTCGTAAGAATAAATTCCAATAGAAGGGCATCCCATTCCGCTGGCACCAACAGTTACAGCTGCCCCCTTGTACGTTCCTGTAAAATAAAAAGCATTTCGTGTGGTGCTTACCAGTTTACTATTTCCCAAAAAATTTTCTGCGATATGCTTTGCCCGTAACGGGTCACCTGCAATCAAAACGATCTTTGCAATTTCTCCTTCCTTAGCACTTATATGTAAACTCATTTGTTGTTTCTTTTAATGAAGATATTTATTTTAGGGTAATTCACGCAAAGGCGCTAAGTTTAAATACAAAAGTCGCAACAAAAACTTTGCGTCTTATTTTCCTTTGCATCTTTGCGTGAATAAAAACAAACAATGCAAACCACACAATCAAAATACAACCCCACAAAATACCGCACCCCCACCGGCACAACACTCAACTGTAAAGGCTGGATACAGGAAGCCGCATT
>JALYYX010000273.1 GCA_030946075.1 Bacteroidota bacterium
GAAATTGTCTTTTTAAATATTCGGCCATAATAAAATAGTAATGTAATTGAAATTTGTGGGCAAGGTAATAAATGTATTTAAGTGATGAATTATAAGAAGATATTTTATTAAATATTCCTGTAAAAAATACTATCTTGCGCTCCCAAAATCATACAATTTTATTAATGAATTGTAATAATTTGGATCGGTAGTTCAGTTGGTTAGAATGCCGCCCTGTCACGGCGGAGGTCGCGGGTTCGAGTCCCGTCCGGTCCGCTAAAAGTCTCCCGCACTCCGGCGGGTTTTTAGTTTCAGTATCCATTTATACACTATTTACGATTAAAAGTCTATGGATATAAAAGGAAAATTAGTTGATGAACAAACTCGTTGCCTTCATTATCATTCTTCATCAGATGTTATTGCTATAAAGTTTAAATGCTGTAATACCTATTATGCATGCATTTATTGCCATACAGAAGAAGCTGATCATTTATCCGAAATATGGAAGAAAATTGAGTTTGATACTAAAGCAATATTCTGCGGTGTATGTAAATATGAAATGACAATAAATGAATACTTACGTTCTGATAATGAATGTCCTTTCTGCAGTGCAAAATTCAATCCTGAATGCAAAAAACATTATCATTTTTATTTTGAAATCTGAATGAATAATTTAAACAAAAAGAAACGTGTTAAAGAACTCCCAATATCATCAATTGTTGATAAAGTGTATTCCTATTTACTACTTCATAACCCTTTATCAGCATATATTTGCTCTCGCATTTAAAATTAAGCTAACTACTGGTTTTAATTGTTTTCCAATGTCCATTTACCTACCTGCTTAAATTGAGAACCAAGAACAACTGAAGAGAATTTTCCAGGATTCTTACATTAAATAATTTTAAAAGATTCACTGAATGAATAAGTCAATGATTAAGAAATTTTATCTTCTGATCTCATCTGTTTTTATTTTTGTTATCCATTTATTATTTGTGTTTGCACGGGTGAAGCCCTTAAATATTGGTGCAATAAATACTCCGGGAAATAAAATTGTAAATAGTGGCAATCCGGTGTTAGATAAACCAGGCGTTTATGATAGCCTTAAATTAGGAACATTGGGCCTTAGCAAACAGGCTTATGAATATGCATTAAAGGGATTCAATTACCTTTTATCTCAGGGAAAACTTGCGAATAACAGTATTATTTCTATTGTTGATTTTAGTGAAACATCTAACAGAAAAAGATTGTTCATTCTCGATCTTAAAAATTATAAAATATTATTTAATACGTATGTTGCTCACGGGCAAAAATCAGGAAAAGAATATGCAGATAATTTCTCTAATACTCCAAATAGCCTTGCCAGCAGTCCCGGATTTTATGTAACACAACAAACTTACACGGGAGAAAAAGGATATTGCTTACGCTTAGAAGGCGAAGAATCCGGAATTAATGATAATGCATACAACAGAGGTATTGTAATGCATGCTGCGCCTTATGTAAATGCGTCACTTGCACAAGCCCGGGGGTTTATCGGCAGAAGCTGGGGTTGCCCTGCAGTACCGCCGGAACTTCACCAGGCCATAATCAATAAAATAAAAAATGGTACATGTTTATTTCTGTACACTCCCAATAAAGATTATTTATCGCATTCAAGAATTTTAAAAGAAGCTGCCTAATAAAAATCCCTACGAAGCCCCGGAAACGGGGCTTTTTTATTTCTCTTAAATAAATATTTTTTTAAAACAATTACGGTAGCTTCACCATCGCTATCTTTATTATTATTTTTATGTTATGCTTAAAGTCGGCGTATTTGGTGTGGGCCATCTTGGTAAATTTCATCTTAATAACTGGAAAGAAATAAGTGATGTGGAGTTGGTTGGCTTTTATGATCCATCAGACGAAAATGCATCTTTGGTAAATGAGAAATATAAATTAAAAAGATATCCGAACATCCATAAATTAATTGCCGCTTGTGATGCTGTAGATATTGTAGCGCCCACTACATCGCATTATGAACTTTGCAAAGCAGCTATTTTGAAAAGCAAACATGTATTTGTTGAAAAGCCTTTAGCCAACACTATGGATGAAGCGAAAGAATTATTAAAACTTGCAAAGGAAGCCAATATAAAATTTCAGGTGGGGCACGTAGAGCGTTTTAATCCTGCCTTTTTAGCATTAAAAGATCATGAATTAAACCCAATGTTTATAGAAGTGCACCGGCTTGCACAATTTAACCCACGTGGTACTGATGTAAGTGTGATATTGGATTTGATGATACATGATATAGATATTATTTTAAAACTGGTGAAGAGCAATGTAAAAAATATTTCAGCTAACGGTGTATCAGTAATGAGCGATACGCCTGATATTGCCAATGTGCGAATAGAATTTGATAATGGCTGCGTTGCCAATCTTACATCTTCAAGAATTAGTGTGAAAAAGATGCGCAAAATGCGTTTATTTCAAAAAAATTCTTATATAAGTATTGATTTTTTAGAAAAGAAGACCGAAATAACAAGGCTTACTAACGCACCTATTAAAGATGCATTTAACATAGATATTGAAACATCACAGGGCAAAAAAACAATTGCACTTTTTAGTCCGGTAATAAAAGATAACAATGCAATTAAATTGGAATTGGAAAGTTTTAAAAACGCGATCATCAATAACACTCATACAATCGTTAGCGAAATAGATGGATTCAGGGCAATGGAAGTAGCACATCAAATTCTTGAGAATATTGGAAGAAACAGTAATTTATAACGCTGCATGAATCCTAAATCACAACAATTTTTCAAAAGAGTTACAGATATATTTTTTGCAATTGCAGGAGCAATAATTCTTCTTCCTTTAATTTTAATCATTTCAATCATCGTATTTATCTCCTCCAAAGGCCCAATATTTTTTTTACAGGAAAGAGTAGGTTATAATAAAAAATCTTTTATGATATGGAAGTTTAGATCTATGCATATAAGCGCTGAAGAAAAAGGGCCTCAACTTAGCAGCGATGTGGATAAAAGAGCTACCGAATGGGGCAAAATAATGCGACGCTGGAGGCTGGATGAGTTACCACAATTGTGGAATGTTCTAAAAGGAGATATGAGTATTGTGGGGCCAAGACCTGAAAGAAAATATTTTATTGATCAGATAATTAAAACCAATCCTGAATATTTAAACCTCCTGAAAGTAAAGCCTGGCCTCACAAGTATGGGAATGATAAAATTTGGCTATGCCGAAAATGTAGATGAAATGATAGAACGAATGCAATATGATCTTATCTATATTAAAAAAAAATCTTTGCTGCTGGATTTAAAAATTATGCTGCAGAGCATTAAAGTTGTTTTTGCGGGAAAGGGCAAATAATACTAATGCTATTTACTATTTTTGAAATCAAATCATCTTAGTGAAAAAACTGTTTTTATTTTTACTTTTTTTCTGTCAACTGCAAATAGGGAATTGTCAACGTTCTTATTTTCAACAAAAGGTAAACTATAAAATAAATGTAGTTCTTAATGATATTGATAATACATTAGATGGTTTTATAAAAATTGATTACACAAACAAATCTCCTGATACACTGCGCTACATTTGGTTTCATCTGTGGCCCAATGCTTATAAAAATGATAAAACAGCCTTTAGCGATCAGCTGTTAGAAAATGGAAGAACGGATTTTTATTTTAGTGACAATGATAAGCGGGGCTATATAAACCGCCTTGATTTTAAAGTGAATGGCATCACAGCAAAGCTTGTAGATGATCCGCATTATATTGATGTTACCAAATTAATTTTACCAATATTTCTTGCACCGGGAGAATCCATAAATATCTCCACTCCCTTTCATGAAAAAATTCCATTTAATTTTTCAAGAGGAGGATATGTTGATAAAACATACCAGATAACACAATGGTATCCCAAGCCCGCAGTGTACGACAGCAAAGGCTGGCACCCAATACCTTATTTAGATCAGGGAGAATTTTACAGCGAGTTTGGGAGTTTTGATGTGCAAATTACTTTACCTAAAAATTATGTTGTTGCTGCAACTGGTGATTTACAAAATGAAGATGAAAAAAAATGGCTGAAAGAAAAATCAAAATTAAGTTTTCAAACAGAGACTAAGAAAATAATTGTATCCAATCAACAAATAAAAAAAGCTATAGATAAGCCAAAAAAAATATCTACTTCAAAAATAAAATCATCCCAAAAAATAAAAGCTGCAACAACTTTAAACTATAAACTACAAACTACAAACCCAAAACTGCAACCTAACGAAACCAAAACCATACGCTATATTCAAAACGATGTTCACGATTTTGCATGGTTTGCCGATAAAAACTTTTTGGTAAGAACAGATACATTGAAACTGTCATCAGGAAAAATTATTAACGCATATTCGTTTTTCCCTCCCGGAGGAAATAAAGTTTGGAAGAACAGCATTCAGTTTATTAAAGATGCGATAAGAACAAGAAGTGAATGGTTAGGAGAATATCCTTACAATGTAGTTAGCGCTGTTGAGGCAAAGATGGGTTTTAGCGGCGGCATGGAATACCCCACTATCACCAGTATTTCGCCAATGCCTTCTGAAAAAGATCTTGATCTTACGATTGAGCATGAGGTAGGGCACAATTGGAATTATGGAATTTTGGCAAGCAATGAAAGAGAGCATCCCTGGATGGATGAAGGCATGAATACTTATTTTGATAACAGATATATTAAACTAAAATATCCTGATCCATCAATTCATCATTCTGCTTCAACAAATAATTTTTTTAAGAAAAGGCTACCTGATAATGAACATGAACTAATTTATAAAACAATAATTTCTTCTAAAACTGATCAGCCTATTGAAACC
>JALYYX010000440.1 GCA_030946075.1 Bacteroidota bacterium
TGCAGATAATTCGTTGATCATGGGTCATCGCTTAAGTGAGTGGACAGGTCATGGGCCCATGCTTGAGCAGGATATTGCAATAAGCAATATTGCTTTGGATCTTGTAGGTCAGTCAAGAAATTTTTATCAGTATGCGGCTTTACTAATCAACCAATCAACCAATCAACCAATCAACAATGCTACCGAAGATTCACTTGCCTATTTAAGAGAAGCAAATGATTTCAAAAATATTTTATTGGTTGAATTACCAAATGGTGATTGGGCAAAAACAATTTTAAAATTATTTTTCTTCAGTACTTACCAATTTTACTTATACCAAAAATTGATGGATTCATCTGACAAACAATTATCAGCCATTGCAGAAAAGTCTCTGAAAGAAGTTACTTATCATGTTCGCTGGAGTAGCGAATGGGTGATACGCCTGGGAGACGGAACACCAGAAAGTAAACATAGAATTGAAAATGCCCTGAATGAATTATGGAGCTATACCAATGAAATGTTTGAGCCTGCAGATTATGAAACCGGATGTGCTAAAAATAAAATTGGTGTTGATGTTACCTCTTTACAAAATGATTGGAATAAAAAAGTAAAAGAAGTTTTTGAAGAAGCGACAATAGTTTCTCCCCCACGGGAGGAGGTTAGGAGTGGGCTCGGTAAACAAGGAAATCATACAGAGCACTTGGAGGAAATTTTAAATGATATGCAATATTTACAAAGAACATATCCGGGTTGTGAATGGTGAACCCCAACCCCTAAAGGGGCTTAAGAAATGATAGCAACAAAAAAAATAACGACTGATAAAATTTGGCAGATACTTGAACAGGTTACTGATCCTGAAATTCCTGTGTTATCTATCATCGATTTGGGAATTGTAAGAGGTGTTTTATTCTCCCCTTCTCCACAAGTGGAGAAGGGGCAGGGGGTTGAGGTAATCATTACACCAACATATTCTGGTTGCCCCGCAATGGATGTAATTGCAATGGATATTCGTATGAATCTTTTAGCAAACGGAATTAAAGATATAAAGATCACTCATCAACTTTCACCTGCATGGACAACCGATTGGATGACCGAAAAAGGAAAAGAAAAATTAAAGTCTTATGGTATTGCGCCACCGGTTGGAAAAGTTATCGATCAGCATTTCCTGGAAACTCTCAAAGTGGAGTGCCCTCAATGCCATTCGAAAAATACAAGATTGCTTAGCCAGTTTGGTTCCACTTCCTGCAAGGCTTTGTATCAATGCAATGATTGCAAAGAACCGTTTGATTATTTTAAGTGCCACTAAAAACTATTATCTTTAAATTAAAAAGTATGAACTGGCAAGAGAATATATCAACTGATCCGAAAATTATGTTCGGAAAGCCTTGCATCAAGGGTACACGAATAACAGTTGATTTAATTGTTGAAAAAATCGGTTATGGACAAACGATTGAACAAATTTTAAATTCCTACCCTCATCTTACAAGACAGCAAGTGAATTCATGTTTGCTGTACGCTGCCGAAACAATAAGAAAAACTTTTGTTTATGCAGAATAAATTATGCAAATGATTTTTATTGCAGATGAAAGCACCGATACTAATATCATTTCTTCTTTAAGAGAAAATAATTTTTCGGTTTTATCTATACAGGAAACTTATGCCGGAATGGAAGATGATACCATACTAAAAATGTGTAACGAAACAAGACATCTTCTTATTACTGAAGATAAGGACTTTGGAGATTTAGTGTATCATTTACAAATGCCACATCATGGAATTATTCTGGTAAGGTGTAATGAAATGTCTAACATTGAAAAAGCAAAAAGAGTAGTTACGGTAATCAAAGTACATCAACCCGATATTCAAAATTGTTTTGTAGTTATAACTCCTTCGCAAGTTAGAATTAGAAAAATATAATTATGCCTTCCATTCTCTTCGAAATAAAAAACTCTATTGCCTTCATTACTCTCAATCGTCCTGAAAAATTTAATTCTTTCAACCGTGAGATGGCCTTGTTATTACAGGATAAGCTGTACGAGTGCGAAAGCAATAAAGATGTAAGATGTGTTTACATAACCGGAGAAGGAAAAGCTTTTTGTGCAGGACAAGATCTTGCCGAAGTTGTTGACACCAATGGTCCGGGTATGGATAAAATTTTGTCTGAACATTTTAATCCGATCATTTCTAAAATAAGAAATTTGGAAAAGCCCGTAATAGCAGCAGTAAATGGAGTGGCAGCCGGTGCCGGGGCAAACATTGCTTTGTGTTGCGATATTGTTGTTGCATCAGAATCTACTTCATTCATTCAGGCATTTAGTAAAATTGGTTTGATACCCGATAGCAGCGGAACATTTTTTTTGCCACGATTAATAGGATTTCAAAAAGCCAGTGCATTCATGATGTTGGGTGATAAAGTAAGTGCAACAGATGCAGAGAGAATGGGAATGATATATAAAGTTTTTGCAGATAATATTTTTAATGAGGAATCATTAAAACTTGCGGACACATTAGCTTCTATGCCAACAAAAGCTTTGTATTTTATTAAGCAGGCATTAAATAAATCATTAACGCAAACACTGGAACAACAATTAAACACAGAAGACGAATTGCAGCAGAAGGCTGCATCAACAAATGATTTCAAAGAAGGTGTTCAGGCATTTTTAAAAAAAAGACAACCGGTATTTAAAGGTGAATAAATCTATTGAAATGAAAGACCAGTTTTTACTTCGTGATGATATTACATTTCTCAACTTTGGTTCTTTTGGAGCTTGCCCCAAGCCTGTGTTTCAGCGCTACCAACAGTTTCAATTAGAACTGGAACAGGAGCCTGTTCAGTTTATTACTGTTCAGGGCCCAAAATATTTACAGGAATCACGCAATGCCCTTGGTAGATATCTAAATGCAAATGCTGATGACCTTGTGTACGTTTCAAATCCAACATATGCTGTAAACATTATTGCTAAAAGTTTTCCGTTAAACGCAGGGGATGAAGTATTAGCAACTGATATTGAGTACGGCTCTTGCGACCGTACATGGAATTATTATTGCCAAAAAGCAGGAGCTGTTTATAAAAAACAGCCTATTCGTTTTCCTATTGAAAGTAAAGAAGATTTTATTCAGCAATTTTTAAAAGGGCTTACTTCAAAAACAAA
>JALYYX010000447.1 GCA_030946075.1 Bacteroidota bacterium
AATCCACATTAATAAAATTGTTGAGGCTCCCCATGCAAGATCGTGCCATTCATCATACGGACTGGTAGCATAATTAAAGATGAGCAACGGAAGGCTTTGCATTGGCTTTAAAATGTTTGTTGTTATATAAGGGTTGCCAAATGCTGTAAAAAGCAATGGCGCTGTTTCTCCGGCAACTCTTGCAACAGAAAGCATAATACCGGATAAGATACCGCTAAATCCACAAGGCACAACTATTTTTAAAATTACTTTATGGTAGGGCAATCCTAATGCTAAACCTGCTTCTTTTAATGAAGAAGGAATCAGCTTTAAAGTTTCTTCGGTTGAGCGGATGATTATGGGCAACATCATAATTGCCAATGCCGCACTTCCTGAAAGTGCTGAAAAAGTACCTAATGGTTTTACCAGCCAAAAATAAATTACAATACCTACTACTATTGAAGGAACACCCTGAAGAATATCAACTGATAATCTGCTGTAATAAGAAAATTTTCCTTTCTTATTTTCACTTAAATAAATTCCGCATAATATTCCTATTGGCACTGCAATTAATGCAGCAATAAATACAATGAATAAACTTCCTATAAGAGCGTTTGCAATACCACCTCCAATTTCTCCTACAGGCTTTGGAATATTAGTAAAGAAATTTAAATTGATTTTTGAAAGACCTGTTTTTAAAACATAAAAAATAATTGCAAACAGGGGTACTGTAATTAAAAAAGCTAATAATGTTATTATTCCTTCAAACACTTTGCTTGAAGTAAGTCTGAATTTTAATCTCTGTTTACTCGTGTTCATGAGAAAATCTTTTTATAATACTCTTCCCGATAATATTAATTACTACCGTTACTAAAAACAGAACTAACCCTAATTCAATTAATGCTGATAAATAAACAGTGCGGTCAGCTTCAGTAAATTCATTGGCAATAACACTTGCCATTGTATTACCCGGAGAAAAAATACTATTTGGTAAAATGCTTGTATTTCCTATAACCATTGTTACAGCCATTGTTTCTCCCAGGGCTCTACCTAATGATAAAAGCAAGCCTGCCAAAAGTCCGGACCGGGTATACGGTAATATTACATGTCTTAAAACTTCAAATCTTGTTGCCCCCAATGAGTATGCCCCCTCTTTTAGAGCTGAAGGAACCATTAATATTAATTCTCTTCCTAATGATGCAGCATAAGGAATTATCATAACTGCCAGCACAAGTGATGCGGTTAAAATACCAACGCCATAAGGCGCTGCACCAACTTTTGTTTCCAGGATTCTTACCATGGGCACCAACACAACCAATGCCCAAAATCCATAAATAACCGAAGGCACTGCAGCAACTAATTCAACAATATTTTTTAGAAATCCATGCAGCCAGCCTTTGGTTTTAAATTCACCAAGATAAATTGCAATGGCGTAGGAGAAAGGAATTGAAATTAACAGTGCTAAAAAAGAAGTAAATAATGTTCCTATTAAAAAAGGTAAAGCACCATAAACATTGCTAACAGGATCCCATGTTTTATTCCATAAATATTTTATGCCTAATGATTTTATTGATGGAATGGATTGAATTAATAATGTGAGAAAGATACCCAATGCAATTACTATCATTACGATTGCCGTAATCCATAATGTGCGTTTAAATGCAGTTTCCATTCTTACTTTTTTGTAAGAAAATGTTTTCCAAACTATTTTTTTCCAATCCTTTTTCATAAAAAATGATAAAGCTCTGCAAATAAATTTGCAGAGCTAAACTGTTATTTTCTTTTTACTGCATTATTGGTTTACCATCATAAGTAGCAGATTTTAAAATTGTTTCCGCTACTGATAAAGCTGTTGGTGATAATGGAGCATAATTTAACCCATTGCAATATTGCTGCCCTTCATGAATATTCCACCACAAAAGCTTAACCAGTTTTGTAGCCCTGTCTTGCGATCGGTTATTATACTTTTGTTCTTTATAAATTAAAGCCCATGTAAAACCACTGATGGGATAACCATCTGCAGCTTCAGTATTGCTCAATGAAACTTTTGCATCTGCAGGTATTTGTATATTTCCGGCTGCGCTTGTAGATGCAACAGTTGGCGTAATAAAATTTCCACTTTTGTTTTGAAGTTTTGCGAATGACATTTTGTTTTGAATGGCATAGGCCAATTCAATATACCCAATAGCACCGGGGGTTTGCTTTACAAGACCTGCAACCCCTTCATTACCTTTTCCTCCTAAACCAGCAGGCCAGTTGATAGATGATCCTTTACCAACTTTTGAATTCCAGTCGGGGCTTACGCCTGCTAAATAAGTAGTAAAAATATTTGTTGTTCCGCTACCATCAGAACGATGTGCAATAACTATTGGTGTATTAGGAAGTTGAACACCAGTGTTAACTGCAGCAATTTGTGCATCATTCCAACTCTTGATCTTTCCTAAAAAAATATTTGCAATTATTTCTGGATTTAGTTTTAATGTATCTTTTAATCCAGGTAAATTATAACTGAGAACTACCGCGCCGGAACACATAGGAATATGTAAAACATCGGCGCCCATTTTTTTAGTTTGTTCTTCATTAAGCGGTGCATCAGAGTCCCCAAAGTCAACGGTTTTATTGGTAAGCTGCAGAATACCGCCACCGGAACCAATAGATTGATAGTTAACTTTTAAGCCGGTAATTTTATTATACTCTGAAAATAATTTTGAGAATAGAGGATAAACGAATGTACTTCCTGCACCTAATAAAGTATTGCCATCACCTGATGAAGAAGTTTTATTATCAGAGGTACTATTGCCTCCGCAGGAAGAAAGTGATAAAGCAATAACTGACATGCTTATCACAAGCGTGTTTCTGAAATTCATAAATTTTAAATTCATTGTTTATAAAATTAAATGTTGAGATTAATTATTTATCATCTGCCAAATACATAATAAAAGGTAAGCCTGTAAACAAGATCATGATCCTGCTGAGATGTGCCTGTTAAATTTGTTTGCTGAGCCGTATATCTGTTATAGCAGATATTTGGCATGAAGTGTACATTTTTAATCGGCGTAAAATCCAGCCCGGCTGTTATAAATAATTCTTTGTTATTAGGCTCATAATTAGAGGAAAGACCTTTATAAGAAATATATTTTGAGTTATCATATTTTGTATCAGGATTGTAACTGTCTACTCTTGCAAAAAAGCCCAGTTTTTCTTTTGTAATTCTTCCTTTGATATATCCAGAGATTGCATTGGAAGTAGCAGAAATAGTATCTTTTAAAACGGCTGTACTGCCTACTACATCCTGTTTACCATAATTTGTAAAAGCTTCAACTCCAACTGTTATTGCAGGAGTAGTATATGCCACAAATCCTTTAATCATATTTCTTGAGTGGTGAAAAGTTGATGTCTCATTTAATTTTTCATAATCAGCATATAAATCGAACACTAATTTTTTATCAAGAAACTTTGCCCACACATCTCCATAAAACCATTTGAATTTATCATTTTCCGGTTTTGCTCCCGTGCCATTTCCAATCATTATATCGTATCCGTAATTACCGGTTTCAGGGTCAAATTTTCCCTGCAGTGTGGCACCCAAATCAAAAGATGGTGTGCGCCTTATATCTGCGACTGTTCTTTCAATAGAACGATACCCCCAAATAGATTCAGTTAACAGGGGGAAGGCAGGAGTAGAAACCTGGCCAATAACCAAATCTGTACCTTTCCAAATATTCTTCCAGCGAATGTTAGCCAATTTTATATAAAAAGAAAGTTTATTGTTTGATAACAGATCTCCACTGGTAGCCCCTGTACTGGTAGTAACATTATCTTCCGCAGCTAATAATAGTTCTGCTGAAAATTTTGGAGATATATCATAATTATAACCCAGATAAACTCTCCTTAATTGAAATGCATTTCTCCCTTTTTCAATACCTGTATATTGATTTGAGCCACCTCTGTTTAATGCATCACTGTGGGCTTTGTAATAATAATCTCCAAAAGAATAGCCCCATAATTTACCGGAAGGTTTAAAGGAACTGTCCTGAACATTTTGAGCCTGCAGATTGCTTTGTAAAAAGAAAAAAGTTATTATGAAAAAGGGGGATATATATTTTATTTTTTTCAGGCAGATCATAAGAAATTATTTAATTGCAAATATCCTTCACTTATGTTACCTAATTGTTACCTTATTGTCACTTCTATGTTATGATTACCTACAAATTTATAGGGTTAACAACTTATGTTAAGAAATCATTATCAAATTAAATCGTGTTTTATCCAATCTTTATAGCTTTATTTTTGTCCAAATCATAACACATGGCTTCATCATCTTTTTTAAAATTCTTTCTTCCCAAAGACAAAGTTTTTTTTCAACTATTTGAAGGCGTTGCAGAAACAGTAATGCAGATGGGCAATAAACTAAAAGAAGTAGTGAAAGAAAACGACTTTGAAATGCGTGCTGTGTACATAAAAGAAATAGAGGATATGGAGCACACCAATGATGATTATACACACAAAATTTTTACTGAGCTTGGCCGGAATTTTATAACACCTTTTGACAGGGAAGATATTCATTCGCTTGCCTCGGCATTGGATGATGTATCTGATTACATTTATGCAACAGCCAAAAAAATAAATTTTTACAAAGTTGATCCCAGCGATATTGGTATTCAAAAACTAAGTGAGCTTATAAGCAGCGCCTGTGCTGAAGTACAGAAGGCCGTTTTAGAATTACGTGACATGAAGAACCTTAGAAAGATAACAGATTCAATGGTGCTTATTAACAGTATTGAAAACCAGGCAGATGATGTGTTTGATATGAGTATTGAAAGATTATTTGAAACAGAGCCCGATGCAAAAGAAGTAATTAAAAAAAGAGAAATATACCAGGTAATGGAAATTGTAACAGATAAGTGTGAGGATGCGGCCAACGTAATTGAATCAATCATTATTAAATACGCATAACAAATTTGACAATTACACAATTTGACCATTTGACAACGAACAGAAAAAATTGTCCTATCGCCGAATTGCCAAATTAAAACAGCATGACTTTTCTCGTAATTATCATTGCCCTGGCATTAATTTTCGATTTTATCAATGGCTTTCACGATGCCGCTAACTCCATTGCAACGGTAGTTTCAACAAAAGTATTAACACCATTTCAGGCGGTTCTTTGGGCAGCGCTATTTAATTTTCTTGCATACTTTATTTTTAAAGATCATGGCGTTGCGAACAGCGTTGCCAAAACGGTAAGGGCTGAATTTATAACGCTGCCTGTAGTTTGCTCCGGCCTTATTGCTTCTATTTTATGGAATTTGCTTACATGGTGGCTTGGTATTCCTTCATCCTCTTCTCACACATTAATAGGGGGCTTTGCAGGGGCAGCCATTGCGCATGCAGGGTTTCATTCAGTTAACTGGAGCGATCCTGTTCTTAAAACTATTGGGTTCATATTTTTAGCGCCTCTTGTGGGTATGTTTACGGCCTATATTATTTCACTTTGGTTTTTGAACTCATTTCGAAAAGGGGCTGTTCCAAAAATTATTTCAACCATAGTAATATTATTAGTTATTCTTTTTTTATACAAAACTCTTGAATTAGATAAAGCTGTTCTTGATAAAAAAACACATTATACCACATATACCTGGCAGGTATTATTTTATACCAAAAATTTTAAATGGATATTAATGAGTGTAATTCTTGTTTCAATGGCAATTTTTACTTTCTTTTTAAATACTTTAAATACAGCAAGAGCCAATCATTACTTTAAGCGTTTGCAATTATTATCATCCGCCGTGTTTAGCATCGGGCATGGTGGTAACGATGCACAAAAAGTAATGGGAATTATAATGGCGGCATTAGTAGCTTTTAACCCGTCAACATATTCAATAGATCATATGGTTTGGTGGGTACCATTAGCTTGTTACACTGCCATTGCGTTAGGCACAATGAGTGGCGGTTGGAAAATTATAAAAACGATGGGCACACGCATTACTAAAGTAACTCCTTTTGAAGGTGTGGCTGCAGAAACAGGCGGAGC
>JALYYX010000003.1 GCA_030946075.1 Bacteroidota bacterium
ATAACAACAATTATTGCATCAGGAGAATGCTGTAAAATATTTTGAGAAACACCTTTTACAATTCCTGCATTTATTCCGATTAGTTCTTCACGTGTCATTCCCGGCTTACGTGGTATGCCTGAAGTGATAACAACTACATCACTATTTTTTGTTTTTGCATAATCGTTGGTGCTGCCAATAATTTTTGTATCAAAGCCAAGCAGGGTGGCCGTTTGCATCATGTCTATCGCTTTACCTTCTGCAAGGCCTTCTTTAATATCGAGTAACACAAGTTCTTCGCACAATTCTTTTCTTGCAATGTTATCGGCTGTTGTTGCTCCAACTGCCCCGGCACCTACTACTGTAACTTTCATTTTTTTAATTTATTTGTATGAAATTATTTCAATGCAAATGTAATTGCATCCCGGAGATTTATATTATTCCACAAAGTTTTATTTATAAAAATCTTAACTGCTTAAAAATATTTTTTATTTATTTTCGCTCGTCTTTCCCCTAATGAGATTACAGCAATATTCAATGAAAAAGTTTTTTGCTTTTACTATTTTTTTCACAGGCATTGTCTGCCACGTTTTCACGCAATCTGTAAAGCTTTCTGCAGTGTATGATTTTAATAGTTCGGCTGTTAAACTAAACTGGAACATGGTAAACAGTAATTTACGCACAAGCTATATCTTACTAAAAAGCAGTGATGGTATTACATGGACAGAAGTTGTGAAAGATAGAACCCTCCGCTATTACAATGACAATGATATTTACTTTTACAACGACAGATATTTTTTACAGGGGAAAAGTTTTTATCGTATTGTAATTAATGATGCATCCAAAAATACGATTGCATTGTCGCCAATTGTTAGTGTTAATACAAAAGAAAAAAATAATCCAGTTAGTACTTATCCTCAGCAAAAAAACAATGTTAGCCAAAACCAATCTTCTTCACAAAATAACATTCAGCAAAATAATGATTACAGTCACAACAACAGCTGGGTAATTTATCCTAATCCTGCAAGAGATATTTTAACGTTGAGTTATAAAGGTTATGGAACTTTAAAAGGTGTTGTAAATGTGCAAATACAGGATGTTACAGGAAAAATTGTAATCAAATTCAGATCGGGTTCTATGTATAAAACAATACAAATTCCAATTGCTGATCTACGAAATGGCGGTTATTTTATTCAGGTATCGGTATTAGATGAATTGATGATGAGCCAAAAATTTATTAAACAATAATTAAAGTGCATCTGCAATTTTATCAATCTTTACACTTCCCTGAAATGCCTGCTTAAACTTTCCCTTTTTATCATACACATAAATTGCTGGCAAGCTTTCTACATGAAAGAAAATAGGAAAGAAAAATTTTGCATCTCTGCCCATCGTTATTTCAGGATAATTTGCTATTTTATAATTGTTATAAAATTTTACCATCTCTTCGTGAGGAAGGTAATCAACCATAACAATTTGCACATCTTTAAATTTGTTGATGTTTTTGATTAAAGCCTCAGTTTCATGCTGGCAGTGTTCACAATCAGGACTGAAAATTATAAAAACAGTGGGTTTTTTCTTTTGAAGATCATCTCTTGTAAATGCAGTGCTATCCGAAGCCTTATAAATTGTGAATAAAGGAATAGTAGGGAAACGAAGATAAACAGGTTGGCTACTGTCGGCCTGTGAAAAACAAACATGACCCACACATAAAATAAAAATAGAAAGCAAAATTCTTTTCACAATAAATAATTTTAGTAAAGATAATTTGTAACTGCAAAAGAAAAAGTTAATCATCAGGCAGGTTTATTATTTTCTCTTGTTAACTTTGCCTCCTACTCAAATATAAAGACTAAATAATTATGGCGACAACTTCAGATATGCGTACAGGTTTAATTTTAAAGATTGATGGTAGTTTATACACCGTAATTGAATTCGGACAAAATAAAACAGCCCGTGCGGCTGCAAAGGTTTGGGCTAAATTAAAAGGTGTTGATAATAACCGAACCATAGAACAGACATGGAATAGTGGTGAAACTATTTTTCCTGTTAGAGTTGAAAAAAAGCCTTATCAGTTTTTATACAAAGATGACTCAGGATATACATTTATGGATACAGCAACCTATGAACAGATCACTGTGGCGCCTGCTATGGTAGATGCCCCTCAATTTTTAAAAGACGGGCAAGAAGTGTCCGTTTTAATTAATACAGAAACTGATTTGCCAATGGGGGTTGAATTACCTGATAAAATTACCATGCTTGTTACATACAGTGCCCCCGGGGTACGAGGAGATACGGCAACAAGAACTTTAAAACCTGCAACGGTAGAAACGGGTGCAACAGTTATGGTTCCTTTATTTGTAAATGAAGGTGAGCTTATAAAAGTGAACACCAAAAATGGTGAATATGTTGAAAGAGTTAAGGAATAATTTCTGACAGATCTTCTTTTATATTTTTTATAGTTTTTTGCATAATTTCCTTAATAATTCATGGTTTTTATATCATTTTTTACGAAAAACAGCCGATTTTCTTCTTCTTTATTTTTTTTTAAAAAGGCTATTTTGAAAAATCATTCCCTATCTTAGCTGCCCATTTATTTTTATAACATAACCAGATACCGATGGATATAAAAAAAATTCAGGAATTGGTGAAGTTGATAACTAAAACCAATATTGGAGAGATAAGCATTGAAGAAAAAGATTTTAAAATTACCATCAAACAAAAGAAAGAAGCTGTTCAAAATTTTGCAGCTCCTCAACAGGCAACTCCACAACTTTTACCACAGGCGCCACAAAAAACTGAAACACCAAAGCCGGAGGAATCTAAAGCGGATAATTTAGTTACTATTAAAAGCCCAATGATTGGAACTTTTTATCGCCAGGCTGGCCCGGGCAAACCGATTTTTGTAAACGTTGGTGACGAAGTTACTACAGGCACAGTAGTTTGTATAATTGAGGCTATGAAATTATTTAATGAAATAGAAAGTGAAGTAACCGGAAAAATAATAAAAGTTTTGGTTGAAGATGCATCGCCTGTGGAATTTGACCAACCCTTATTTTTAGTAGAGCCTTCTTAAAAAGTCATTGGTCAATAGTCATTCGTTATTAAGAAAAGCACGACATGACCTAATGACTTAATGAATAATGAAAGATTTATGAAGAAAATCTTAATAGCTAATAGGGGAGAAATAGCACTTAGAGTGATTAGAACATGCAAGGAAATGGGCATTAAATCAGTTGCTGTTTACTCTACAGCCGATAAAGATAGCCTTCATGTAAAATTTGCCGATGAGGCAGTATGCATTGGTAAGCCTGCCAGTGCAGATAGTTATTTAAACATTCCCCACATAATGGCTGCTGCTGAAATTACCAATGCTGATGGTATTCATCCCGGTTATGGTTTTTTAGCAGAAAATTCAAAGTTTGCACAAATTTGCAGCGACCATCAAATTAAATTTATTGGCCCCACTCCTGATATGATAAATTCTATGGGTGACAAAATCACTGCAAAAGAAACCATGATAAAAGCAGGAGTACCTGTAGTTCCCGGAGGAAAAGGTTTATTATCAGACACAAATGAAGCAAAAAGTTTAGCAAAAGAAATTGGGTACCCTGTAATATTAAAAGCTACCGCCGGTGGCGGTGGAAAAGGAATGAGGGTTGTTTGGGAAGAAAGTGAAATTGAAAAAGCATTCGATAATGCAAAAACTGAAGCCGCCGCATCTTTTAAAAATGACGGAATCTACATGGAAAAATTTGTAGAAGAGCCTCGCCATATTGAAATACAAATTGCAGGCGATCAGTTTGGAACAGTTTGCCATCTTAGCGAAAGAGATTGTTCTATTCAACGCCGGCATCAGAAATTGGTTGAAGAATCCCCCTCACCTTTTATGACTGCAGAGCTTAGAGAACGAATGGGAAATGCAGCCATTAAAGCAGCTTCAGCAATTAATTATGAAAGTGTGGGCACTGTTGAGTTCTTAGTTGACAAACATCGTAATTTTTATTTCATGGAAATGAACACGAGGATACAGGTAGAACATTGTGTAACTGAAGAAGTAATTAATTATGATCTTATTAAAGAACAAATTAAAATAGCACAGGGAGAAAAAATTTCCGGCAAAAATCATTATCCTCAAATGCATGCCATTGAATGCCGCATCAATGCTGAAGATCCTTACAATGATTTTCGTCCATCTCCCGGAAAAATAACTGTTCTGCATCAACCCGGTGGCCATGGTGTAAGAGTTGATAGTCACGTATATTCCGGTTATGTAATTCCGCCGTATTACGATAGCATGATAAGCAAATTAATTGCTGTTGCTCAAACACGTAGTGAAGCAATTGATACAATGAGCCGTGCATTAAGTGAATACATTATTGAAGGTGTAAAAACTACTATTCCATTTCATCAGCAGTTAATGCGAAACGAAGATTTTCGCAGCGGAAATTTTACTACGAAATTTTTAGAAGGATTTACAATGCAATAATTTTT
>JALYYX010000054.1 GCA_030946075.1 Bacteroidota bacterium
TGGCAAATAATAAATATTGGAGTTCCAATATTTTTGATATTTATTTTCGGATTTATTTATCAATTCTGGAGAAGAAGGAAATACAGCAGGTAATTTATTTCCCTCTGCATGTTTGCACATCACCACACTATCTTTGCTCAATAATTTTTAAATGAATTCCGCAGAATTATCGTATTTAGTATTCGGTATAATATTGCTTCTGGCTGTTATTTTAGATCTTGGTTTGCTTAGTAAACGATCCAAAAGCATATCTATAAAAAAAGCGTTGTATCAAACTTTTTTTTGGATAGCGCTTGCATTGGCTTATGGAATTTTTGTAT
The DNA here is from genome assembly GCA_030946075.1 of Bacteroidota bacterium. GTDB lineage: Bacteria > Bacteroidota > Bacteroidia > Chitinophagales > Chitinophagaceae > Ginsengibacter. The sequence goes on from JALYYX010000054.1 coordinate 321, forward strand.
GGTATTCACAAAATAAAATTACAGCTATTGAATACATAAGCGCTTACTTAATGGAGTGGAGCCTTAGCATTGATAATATTTTTGTATTCATTCTCATCTTTACTTTTTTTGGAATTAAAAAGCAATATTATGGCCGTGTATTGTTGCTGGGTATTTTGGGAGCCATAGTTTTCAGGATTATTTTTATAACCATAGGAATTGCGCTGGTAGCTAATTTCGGATGGATACTTTACCTTTTTGGTGCCTTCCTTGTATTCACAGGAATTAAAATGTTTTTTGTAGAACAGGATGATGAATTTGATCCCGGTAAAAATAAAGTATACATCTTCCTCCAGAAATTTTTACTCATCACCAATGAAGATGCAGCAGGAAAATTCACTAAACATATAAAAGGTAAAAAATATTTTACCATGCTTTTTGTTGTAGTTATTTTATTGGCTACTACTGATATTGTTTTTGCATTGGATTCCATACCTGCAGTTTTCGCCATTACCCAAAATAAAATGGTTATTTATACTTCAAATATTTTTGCTGTGCTTGGCTTGCGGTCTTTGTTCTTTTTATTAAGAGGTGCAGTAAGTAAATTTGACTACCTGCAACAGGGCATTGCTATTGTACTGGTTTTTATCGGCATTAAAATGCTGATTGAATATTTTCATATTCACATACCCATTGGAGTTTCTTTAAGCGTAATAATAGTATGTCTTGCCGGCTCAATACTTTTTTCTGTCTATCATAAAAAAATAGATATTCCTGAAGATGATAATGAAAGCTTCTGATAAGTTATTTTTATAACATACAAGGTTTATCGGAGAAATAAAAAATTGGAAAGGAAAGTTAATTTATACTTTTCATTCGCACCTCTCAACTCACCTTTTCGTTATCTTTACCACCTAACATTGTAACGTGAAAGGAAGAAATGTTTCTTTAATTATTTTTTTGGTTGTACTGGCAGATCAGGCATTGAAGATCTTTGTAAAAACGCATTATCATGCAGGTGAATCACATGCAGTGGCAGGCAATTGGTTTAGTTTATATTTTATTGAGAATGAAGGCATGGCTTATGGCTGGAAGTTTGGTGGCGAATGGGGGAAAATTATACTTACATTATTCAGGCTGGCTGCGGTTATTTTTGGGATATTCTATTTGCAGAAAATCATTCAAAAAAAGTATCATCCCGGGTTTATTATTTGTGCAGCATTAATTTTTGCCGGTGCCTTGGGAAACCTTATTGACAGTATGTTTTATGGAATTATTTTTGAAGAAAGTAGTACAGGCCTTTTAAATGTTTCTAAAATATTTCCCGCACATGGTTATGCAGCCTTTTTTCATGGTAAAGTAGTAGATATGCTTTATTTCCCCATAATAAAAAATGCTCATTTTCCTGTATGGGTACCGGTTTGGGGAGGAGAAGAATTTGAGTTTTTCAGACCCATATTTAATCTGGCAGATGCATCAATTTCGTGTGGTGTAATTGCAATTTTATTATTTCAAAAGAGATTTTTCGGGCAGCGAAATAAGGATATAAATCATCATACAGTGGAAACCGGCGCTATTGTTAACGATGAAATGCAGGTTTCTTAAAAGAAAAATTAAAAAAATATCAATGAAAATCTTTAAGCTTTCTTCTTTTTTAATTCTGTTAGCCACACTTTTTTTTTCATGTCAAAAAGAATATAGTCTTGAAACGCCGAAAATGCCTGCGGGCACATGGCAGTTTAATGATAGCACAAAATTGTACACCGGCAACATAGATAGTGCTTACATTGAAACTACAGGCACAATAAAAACTTTACGTCTTATAGGTAAATCTGCTGATGGATCGCAGACCTTCAACATGCATTTGTATGCTACAGATAGTTTTACAGTAGGAGCTTATAAGGCATCTCTTTTTCAAAGTGATTTTGAATATTTTACACAGGCAAAAACACTTTACCAGGCTGATCAGTTTGTTGGAGAGTTTATTGTAAATATTACTGCAATTGGTAATAGTAATGTAACAGGAATATTTTCAGGTGTTGCATCAGATTCATCAAATAATATTAAAACGCTTAAACTCGGTAAGTTTACTTCTAAAATAAATTTAAGTACAAACGGAACAGGCGGAGGCGGAACCGGTGTTGCAGTTGGAACCTTAGGGGCAAGCGCAGGAACGTGTACCCCCGTAAGCCCCAGTGGTACCTACACACAAGGCGTAGCGCTAACCTCATCAAATACAGTACAGGTAACAGTTACAGTTACTACTCCCGGAACCTATACAATTTCTACCAATACCGTTAATGGGGTAAGCTTTTCCAAATCAGGAATTTTTACTGCAACAGGTGTGCAAAATGTAATTTTAAATGGAACAGGAACGCCAACCAATTCTGGGGCACAAACTTTCGCCGTTTCATTTGGCACAAGCACATGTAATTTTTCCCTAACCTTTGGCGCTGGAGCAGCGCAAGCTACGGGTACCCTTGGTGGCAGTCCCGGAAATTGTACGCCGGTAACACCTGCCGGAACATATACCCAGGGTATCGCTCTAACATCATCAAATACAGTTACTGTACAGGTTAATGTAACTACTGTAGGGGCTTATACAATATCTACAACTACAGTAAATGGGGTTACATTTTCAGCGACAGGAACATTTACCACTACTGGTGTACAAAATGTTGTTTTAGCGGGAACAGGTACCCCAACAAATTCAGGCAGTCAAACTTTTGCGGTTACATTTGGTAGCAGTACCTGCAACTTCTCTATAACATTTGCTGCAGGAACTGTTCTTGATTATTTTCCTACAACAGTTGGTTCTAACTGGGCATATGGTAAACAGGGAGGAACTCCAAGCGATTCTTTTCTTTTGAAGGTAATATCGTATATGCTTTCTGCTAACGGCAACACTTATTCTACATTTACAGAAGATAGAATTCCTCCATCCGGATCCCCTGATTCATTGTATTATAGAAAAACAGTGGCAGGCGGGCAAGGAGCATACTACGAATATTTTAATACACAAAACTTCTTTGGTTTCGACAGTCCGGGAACACCTCCTACCGTTGAATATATCTTTCTTAAGGACAGTACTACAGTGCCTGCAGGAAGTACATGGCAATCACCTCAATTTTCAGGTATGCAGGGCGGTACCAATTATACACTTTTTATTAAAATGACTTTGCTCGCAAAAGCAGTTCCAGTAACATTGGGATCATTTAGTTTTGCTGATGTAATGAAGGTTAAGTATGAATACTTTGTAACGCTTTTACCCGGAACTCCGATTGCCACAGAAGAAAGATGGTTTGCAAGAGGCGTTGGCCTGATATATGACAGCGATGATTTTAATAGTCCTGAAGTGTATACAGTGGGCAGATATGATATAAAATAATCTGCTTAAAAATTATACATCTTTTTTCCGGGATTACATTTTTATTTCAGAAGATTTATTTAAGTATTTTTTTTGTTCCGGTACTATGGGCTGAATTACAAATTTCAGTCCTTCTACAACATCTCCATCTCTGCCCTGTTTAATTTTAAATGATAAAGGCGGGGAAGATAGCATGTGTAATGTAAGTAACTGTTCTTTATCGATAGTTGCTATATAATTGCCCGGGGCAAGTCCTGAAAAGCTAAAATATCCGTCAGATTCGGAAAGTATCTTTGTTACAATTACTGAATCTTTTGCATTATAAATGTTTACTATTATGCGGCCTATTCCTGTTTCAATCTGGTTTGCCTGTTTGTTTACAATTCCGGAAACTTCTCCCTGTACAACTACTGGCACTTCTACTAATCTAAAGTGATTGGGTTCAATAGAAATATTCATAGTTTTTTTTCTTATTTGCCATGAAACGTTATCAAAGCTTCCCCTATAAAGTTCAAGAAAATAATTTGTGTAGGCCTCCAATCCCACGATACTTATACTTGTATCCTTTTTATTAGGTATTACCCGGCCTCCATTTATTCGAAGTTTTAAACCCGATACTTTTGGCTCATCAGCATCGTGTTTACCATTATTATTTAAGTCTAAATACGGAACTATTATTAAACCTCCACGGCCCACGTTTGTTTGGTTATCAAATCCTACCTGGTTTG
>JALYYX010000056.1 GCA_030946075.1 Bacteroidota bacterium
AAACTTCTTATACTGAATTATGCCATCATCACAGAGATAGAAATTAATTTTTCAGATAAGCTGAATATTATAACTGGCGAAACGGGCGCCGGTAAAAGTATCCTCATGGGGGCACTCAGCCTCATTCTTGGCGAAAGGGCAGATACAACTGTTTTATTGAATAAGGATAAAAAATGTTTTATAGAAGGCACCTTCAAAACACAGCATCAACTTGTAAAAAATTATTTAAAGGAAAATGATCTTGATACCGAAGAAGAAATTGTGATACGAAGAGAAATTGCCCCTAACGGAAAATCAAGAGCTTTTATAAATGACACACCTGTCAATTTAAATCAGTTAAAGGAATTGTCTTCATTGCTGGTAGATCTTCATCAGCAATTTGATACACTCGAGTTGGGCAGTAATGATTTTCAAAGAGAAGTGATAGATGCATTAGCAAATAATTCTGCTGACATCAATCAATATCAATCTATTTATAAAAAATATTTAGCAGAGAAAAAACAATTGGAAGAATGGAAGGAGCAACAAGCTTCTGCCAATAAAGAACTTGATTATCATAAATTTTTATTTAATGAATTAGACGAAGCAGGCTTAAAAGAAAATGAGATGGAAGAAGTTGATGCCGATTTAAAAGTTATGAGCAATTCAGAAAATATTAAAGCCACACTCACCAAAATATATTTTGAATTACAGGAAAGCGAACACCCTATAGTGCAACAAATAAAATCGCTCAACAATCAATTACAAACACTTTCCAACTTTCATAACGATATTACTTCTTTGATAGAAAGATTGCATTCTGCGCAAATTGAACTGCAGGATATTGCTGATGAAATTGATCGCATAAATGATTCTGTTAAGTATGATGCAGATAAAATAAATTTAATGAATGATAGACTGGCAATGGGCTACAGGCTTTTAAAAAAACACAATGTTCAAACTACAAATGAATTATTGCAGATAAAAAATGAATTACAACAAAAATTAAATACTGTTTTAAACCTTGAAGAGAGCATTGCTAAAAAAGAGAAAGAAGTAAAGGAATTTTTTCAACAGGCACAAAAAATTGCGGAAAAAATTTCTGCGTCGCGGCAAAAACAAACACAGTCCTTTGAAGAAAAAGTAAATAAGCTTTTGGCACAGGTTGGTATGCCCAATGCAAAAATAAAAGTGCAAATAAAAAATATTCAACTTAATATTTTTGGACAGGATGAGATAGAATTTTTATTTGATGCTAACAAAACAAGATTTGACCCACTGCGAAAAGTAGCCAGTGGCGGCGAATTAAGCCGTCTGATGCTTAGTATAAAATCCCTGGTTGCAAAAAGTGTTCAGCTGCCAACTTTAATTTTTGATGAGATTGATACCGGTATTAGCGGCGAAGCTGCAAGGCAGGTTGGCATTATTATGAAAGATCTTTCCCATGCTCACCAGGTAATTGCAATAACTCATCAGCCGCAAATCGCAGCCAAGGCATCGGCACATTATTTTGTTTACAAAGAAATTAAAGATGATAAAATTGTTACTTCTATTAAACTGCTGAGCCAGGATGAAAGAATAACTGCAATCGCAACCATGCTGAGTGGCGAAAGGCCTACTGCTGCAGCATTTGATAATGCCAGGGAAATGATAGGAAACTAAGATGCTTATAAAAAAAGTACTCATATTATTATTAACCGCAGCCACCATGGTAGCCGCATATTTTATTCATGATTTCTTAAAGAAGAAGATAAACCCAAGGAAATCATTCGGGCATTTTATTTTATTTATTCTGGCAAATATGGCAACAGCATTTGTGCTAATAATTTTATTAAGTCTGTTTCTTTTTCAATTCAAAGACTTCTTTTTTAAAAAATAATAATTCAAGAATAAGAATGCAGACCGGATTAAAAAAATGGCATTCATAATTCTAAATTTCATAACTCCTAAATTTGTGTACATTCATAATTCTAAATTCTTAACTCATAATTATGTATAACTTATTAAAGGGAAAAAAAGGGATCATCTTCGGAGCACTCGATGAAAAATCAATTGCCTGGAAAACAGCGCTGGCGTGCCATGCAGAAGGAGCAGAGATATTATTGACAAATGCACCTATAGCCATGCGAATGGGAGAAATAAATAAACTGGCAGAAAAAATAAATGCACCTGTAATTCCATGCGATGTAAGCAGCAATGATGATATGCTTAATCTTCTTACCAAAGCAAAAGAACATTTCGGCGGCGGAGTAGATTTTATTTTGCATTCCATTGGTATGAGTTTAAATCTTCGCAAAGGAAAACATTATACAGAAATTGATTATGGATTCAATCAAAAAACACTTGATATATCAGCAACAAGCCTCCACCGTTTGCTTGCAACCGCTATGAAGCTTGATGCAATTAATGAATGGGGCAGCGTTGTTGCGCTTACTTATAT
>JALYYX010000090.1 GCA_030946075.1 Bacteroidota bacterium
TTGAGCTTAAGATTGGGGAGTTTAAACCCGAGTTTGCAGGCAAGCTTAATTTTTATATCAATACCATTAACCAACAAATAAAAGGCAAAGAAGATAAACCCACCATTGGTATCCTGTTATGTAAAACGCCAAATGATACAGTTGTAAAATATTCTTTGCAGGGCATTGAAACACCTATGGGAGTTGCTGATTACAAAATTGCAAAAGCATTACCTAAAGAATTAAAGGGTGATATGCCGAGTGTACAGGAACTGGAAAGTGCATTGGATAATAGAGCACAATATCTTCAAAAACCCGTTGATCAAAAGCTGGAGAAAATAAAACAAGCCCTTGGCAAATTTGGAAATGATGAGGCGCAATTAAAATTATCAAAAGAGGTATCGAAAGATTGTAGTAAGAGGTTATGAAGATGGCTACAATGATATTTTACTATTGAAGCCTGTAAAAATTAAATGCCAAGCAGACTCTGATTGGTATGTAGGAGAATATGATGACAGCGCTGATGAAGATGCTGTTATTGCTATTAACTTATTTGGTGAAAATAAAAATGCAAAAGATGATTTATGAGTGAATGGAAAGAATATAAATTAGGTGAATTATGCACTGATATAAACTATGGTTATACAGCAAGCGCAAATGATAAACCCATCGGTCCAAAATTTTTGCGAATTACAGACATTGTTCCTCAAAGAATAAATTGGGAAACAGTGCCTTTTTGTGAAATCAAAGAAACTGATTTTGAAAAAATAAAATTGGAAAAAGGTGATATAGTTATTGCAAGGACAGGAGCAACAACCGGATATAATTATATGTTCAACGATGATATTGAAACCGTATTTGCATCTTACCTTATTCGATACAGATTAAATAAAGTAGTAGAAGATTTAGGAATAAAAAGCCTCCAGCCGAACTGAGAGGCAGGCTTAAACAGCCTAAGGAATAAAATCCTTATTGTGAAATGATCAGATGAAATTATATAAAAAACCCCACGGAAAAACCGCAGGGCTAAGATTATCTTCGGCTTATAGCCTTATTGTGATAAGTCTTTCAGAACTCAAATATAATAGTTAATTCAAATGCAAATACAATGATAGAAAATAAAACTTTATCGCTTGATTTAGGAAGCAATTCTATTGGTGCAACAATTAGAAATCTTGCCGAAGAAAATCAGTTTGAAAAAACTACAGTAATTACTTTTGAAACAGGCGTTGCAAAAGACACGACAAGCGGACAGTACACTGTTTCTCTTGCTGCCAATCGCACTGATAAACGAGGAACCCGGCGTTTGTATCAATCCCGAAAATATAAGCTGTGGGCAGTATTGGAAGCATTAATTAAAGACAACTCAAAACTATATTGTCCAATCTCAGAGGAAAGTTTAAAACAATGGAAGCACTACAATAAAGAACAAGCGATAAAAGGAAATGGTGGAAGACAATATCCGGTAAATGATATCGCATTTGCAAACTGGATAAAATTTGATTTCAATAATGATGGTATTCCCGACTTTATCAGTCCTTATCAACTACGTAATGACTTAGCCACAAAAAAACTCGATTTTACTTTAGAGGAAAATCGCTTTAAGCTTGGCAGGGCATTATATCATATTGCGCAGCACCGCGGTTTTAAGAGCAGTAAAATTGTACAGAATAAAGATGAAGACAAAGGAGAAAAAATCAATTTGGAAGAAGATATAATCAAGGGCAAAGAAATACCGAAACAAAAAGAATTTAAAAAGCAAATAGAAAAACTTGGTTTTAATTTTAATGCTGATGCCGAAACCGTAGGAATGCTTTTTGCAAAAATTGAGACCGAGGGAATACATCATCCTGAAAGAAAAACAGAAGGTATCCGCATTCGCAAAAATCTTCATCAGTATGTTACACGAAAGATGCTCATAAAAGAAGTGAAGCACATTTTTGAGTTTCAGGGATTAGATTTCAAATCAATTTTTGGTGAAGAAATTTCAAAATCTGCCATATTCCGGCAAAGACTTTTGCGCTCTCAAAAAGGAACAATTGGAATTTGCACTTTGGAAAATCATTTTGAAGAAGTAACAGATAAATACGGCAATAAGCGGATGAAACAAGTTGGTAAAAAACGCTGCCCTGTAAGCCGTCCAGAATTTGAAGAATTTCGAGCATTAAAATTTATCAATAATATTCAATACAAATTAAAAGGAGATAAAAATACTGAATGGCAATCGTTGCCGCAGCCCTTAAGAGAGGAACTGTACCTCGAGAAGTTTTTTGTACAGAAAGATTTTGAATTCTTTGCTATCTACAAATGGATTAAAACCAAAAATGGACATGATAAATGGGAACTGAATTATAATTTCAAAACAAATGTTTCTGCTTGTATTATTTCTGCCCGTCTGCAAAAAATATTCGGCGAACAATGGAACAGTTTAATAACAAAAAGGGATAAGAATGGCAAAGAATATACTGCACCGTTTTATGAAGATATTTGGCATGTATTATTTGAAAGTGATGACGAAGATTTTATTGAAGAATACGCCAAAGAAAAATTGCATCTTAATGACGAGCAGGCTAAAAGGCTTTATTCGCTTTGGTTTGCCATGCCGGTTGGTTATGCACAGCTTAGCTTAAAAGCCATCAATAATATTTTGCCCTTTTTATGCAAGGGATTTATTGAAACAGATGCTGTATTGCTTGGCAAATTGCCTGAAATCTTAGGAGAAAAAATATGGTCAGAAAATAAAAAAAATATTACCGAAGGGTTAGAGAATCATGTGATAAAGAAAAATCGTGATGAAAAAAGATTGCTCAATATTGTAAATAATCTTATTGCACAATACAAAGCCTTACCAAAAGATAAACGCTTTGCCGATAAAGATTTTGATTATTTACTCGGTTCCAGGGATAACCGTTTACCAAAAGAAAGTTCAGAACGTGATGAAAACCAAATTCTGAAAGCTGCAGAAGAAGGTTTTGGAAAAGAAACCTGGAAAAAATTAAATGATGAAGAAAAAGAAGCTGCATTAAAAAAAATCGCTGAAGGCTATCAGCAATTCTTCAAAAATCAAAACAGAGAATTTTATTCGCTGCCCAGACTGGGTGATGCAATGAAGCAATTTTTATCAGATAATTTTCCTGACATTTTATATTGCCCAAATACTTTCCAAAAAGTAGAAAAAGAGGAATATAAATGCAAGTGCAATAAATGTAAACTTTTAAATAAGCTTTATCATCCTTCAATGATTGCCATTTATCCTGAAGCCAAGGAAGGTTATTATAAAAATGGTGAGATAGAAAAGCAAATGATAATGCTCGGTTCTCCAAAAATAGGGGCATTTAAAAATCCTATGGCTATGCGAACCCTGCATGAGGTAAAGAAGTTTGTAAATTATTTAATTGCAACCGGACAGGTGGCTGTAGATACCAGAGTGGTGGTAGAAGTTGGACGTGAATTGAATGATACCAATAAACGCTGGGCTTATGAAGAATATCAAAAAATACGCAGGCAGGAAAATGAAGAATTTGCAACTGCAATCCGTGAATTACTTAATGATCCCGAAGCAAAAGGCTCACTTGCAAATGCTGATAATGACAGCGATATTGATAAATTCCGTTTGTGGTATGAAATGATTGGTTCGCCTGAAGGCTATGAAAACAAGAGCAAAAATTTCATATTAACCGAAGATGATAAAAAGCCAATCGAAAGAAAGAAAAAAGCAAAGAGTAAAAAAAATAAAACATCAGAAGAAGAGGATGAGGAAGAACTATACGAATTCAGTGAAAACCATTTCGACAAAATTAGAAAAGAAGTATGGCTGAAACTGAAAAAAGCAAAAGATAATGTGGTAGAAAAATATCGGCTTTGGAAAGAACAGCAATTTTTTTGTATTTATACAGGCAAGCCAATACGCATTACCGATCTTTTTAAAGAAAACATAATTGACATTGAACATACCATTCCCCGCAGTATGTGTTTTGACAATAGTTTAGCCAACAAAACCGTTTGCTATGCTGACTTCAACCGGAATACAAAAAAGAATCAAATTCCTTTTAAGTTGCACAACTATGAGGAAATAAAACACCGCATAGAAAAATGGGAACAAAAAGTAAAAGACTTAAAAGTTCGTGTGGAATTTTGGAAAGGAAAATCAAAACAAGCTACTACTAAAGATTATAAAGATTCCTGCATACGCCAAAAACATCTTTGGCAATTTGAACTTGATTACTGGCAAAATAAAGTAGAACGGTTTACAATGAAAGAAGTGAAAGCGGGTTTTAAAAACAGCCAGTTGAAGGACACGCAGCTCATTTCAAAATATGCTTTTCATTATTTAAAGTCTTTCTTCAATCAGGTGGATGTGCAGAAAGGTGAAGTAACTGCCAAATTCAGAAAAATTTTTAGCATACAGGAAACCGGAACAGAAAAAGACAGAACAAAACATAGCCACCATGCTAAAGATGCTGTTACGCTTTCAGTTATTCCTGTAGCAGCTATCCGGGATAAAATACTGGAAGTTTGGTATAAGATAGATGAACAAAAACAATTATTAAAATCAAAAACTGAAACTAATAAATCCAATATAGAATTAGAAATACAAAGATTAGAAGACGAGTTAGACCAGCTTAAATATCAATGCAGATTACCAAAAGGCTTAAACAATTACATTCATAAAATTGATGAAGAAATACTCATTAATAACATTGCACGAAACCGCTCTGTAATTCTTGCAAGCAAAAGAATAAGAAAAGATGGTAAGGCTTTTATTGCGAAGGGAGATGCTATACGAGGAGAGTTACATAAAGCAACATTTTATGGAAAAATTCAGGAAGTTGAAAGAGATGATTCAGAAAAACCTAAAAGAAATGACGCAGGTGAATTTATTTATAAAACAGGCAATGAAGAATTTTCATTTGTTCTCAGGAAAGAAGTTGATAAAAATCTGAAAATAGAAAAAATTGTTGACCCCCATTTACAAGAAATAATTACCCAGCAAATAAATGGCAGAAGCCTTTCTGCTACAATTACAGAAGATGGCGGTTTATACATGTTGAAAAAAGATGGAAGCCGTGCACACAAAATAAGACATGTAAGATGTTTTGCCGATGATGTAACCGATCCTGTACAGGTAAAAGCCCAAACTATTCAAAGCAGTAAGGAGCACAAAAATTACTATTGGGCAAAAAATGGAGAAAATGTGCTTTGTGCGTTTTATCAGAAAATAGTAAAGGATAGAAACGGAAAGGAAAAGGTTGACAGGGAATTGGAAATTATTTCTCTCAAAGATGTTGCAGATGCGATTAAAGCGGGAGTCATTAAACGAATTGAAGATTTGGAAATTTATCGTAAGGACAAAAAGGGAAATGATATTATAGATGAAAATGGAGATAAAGAAAAACCCTATGCCATTTTAAAGCCGGGCATGAAAGTTATTTTTTATGATGAGCATATTGAAGAATTAAAACAACAATCAGGTGAAAGCGATAGTGATTATAGAAAACGAATTAGCTATAGAATTTATAAGATTATAAAATTTACCGGAGTACAGCTGACTTTACAACATCACATGGAAGCCAGATTGGACACTGATTTAAAAAAAGCTTATCCGGATAAACAAGTATTCAAGAAAGATAAAAACGGTAAAGACATTTCTTATGGAGGCAGGGGTACAAGCGGTTTTACAGAAAAAGTAAGTGATGCATTACAACACAACGGTTTTAATAATTATGAACCATGGCCTAAACTGCTTTATACAAAGGAATGGCTAAATATGGCTATTGAAGGAAAGGATTTTGAAATATATCCTGATGGAGAAATAAAATGGGTTAGCGCATGATTAAACGTACCCTATCCTTCGGCAATCCCCCTTATCTTAAAACAGAAAAGGGACAAATGATTATTAAAGAATACAAGGATATTAAAAGAGCAAAAACACATGCATCAATTTTCCCGGCATTTTAAAGAACAAATGCAACTAAGAAATATAAATTTGGCTGATGCTGAAGATGCACTGAATAATCCGCAAAGCGTTGCAGAGGAAGATGAGCTCACTGTATACCAGAAACTAATACACAAAAACAATAAACAATATTTACTGCGTATTTTTGTTAATGAGCTAAAGCAACCACCTGTTGTGGTGACAGGTTATATAACCTCTAAAATAAATAAATATTTAGCATGAAAGTAAAATATGATAAAGAGAATGATGTGCTGTACATCCGCTTAAACAATAATCCTGTAGCTGAAAGCGATAGTGAAAAAGCAGGAATTATCCTGGATTATGATAAAGAAGAAAATATTGTAGGCATAGAGGTATTGAATGCTTCTAAAAAAATGGAGCGCCCGTTAAAAGTGGAGTATGAAATAGCATAATAACAATTATACAGCCAGAGCGATGAATATTTTCATTACACTATCAAATGATAAAGCGCACTCTATACTTCGGCAACCCTGCTTATCTTAAAACAAAAGATGAGCAACTGGTTATTGAATTACAGGAAACAGGAGAAATAAAACAGGCACCGATAGAAGATATAGGTATTGTAGTTTTAGATCATCAGCAAATAACACTAACACAGGCAGTGCTGGCAAAACTGCTTACGAATAACACAGCTATTATTACCTGCGATAATACCCACCATCCTGTTGGCATGCAGCTTAGCCTTGATGGCCACACATTACAAAGCCAGAAATTCAAGGCACAGATAGATGCATCTGTTCCACTTAAGAAACAATTGTGGCAGCAAACTATTGCAGCCAAAATTATCAACCAGGCTAATCTTTTAAAACAGGAAAGAGTAGAAATAAAATACATGCTCAACTTATCGCAAATGGTAAAAAGCGGAGACAGTGATAACTGCGAGGCAAGAGCAGCAGTGTATTATTGGAAAAATATCTTCCCTGAATTTCTTGAATTCAGACGAGAGCGATATGGGCCACCGCCAAATAATTTACTAAACTATGGTTATGCAATTTTACGTGCCATTGTTGCAAGGGCATTGGTATGCTCCGGCCTGTTGCCTACACTTGGTATTCATCACCGAAACCAGTACAACGCCTATTGTTTGGCAGATGATATTATGGAACCATACCGGCCTTATGTTGATAAAATTGTTTGCCACATTGTTACCATGAATGGAAGTTTTTTAGAGATGACACCAACAATGAAAAAACAATTGCTCGAAATACCGGCAATGGATGTAATGTTGGAAGGCCAAAAAAGCCCGCTGATGAACGCTGTGCAAAGAACAACAGCATCACTTGCTAGGTGCTTTGAATCAGGTTCAAAAAAAATATTATATCCTGAATTGTAGAACAGGCTGAGAAAGAAAATCCTTTTCAATTGTGTTCATCACCTCATAGAGGTGAAATATTTATAGAAGATTGATTATAACAAGTTTCAACTCCTACAGGAGTTGAATTTTAAACCTGCATAATCTATAAATATTCAACCCTACGGGGTTGAATCAATAAAATGTTTGACCGTTTAAACGCATACCGCATCATGTGGGTTTTAGTATTTTTTGATTTGCCCACTGAAACAAAAACAGACCGGAAGAACTATACAAAGTTCCGTAAGAATATTATGGATGACGGCTTCCAGATGTTTCAGTTCAGTATGTACATACGCCATTGCAGCAGCAGGGAAAACAGCGAGGTACATATTAAAAGGGTAAAGATTATTTTACCTTCAAAAGGGCATGTAGGCATAATGTGTGTAACAGATAAACAATTTGGAATGATGGAGATTTTTAGAGGTAAGGAACAAATAGAAGTTCCGGAAACATCACAACAGCTTGAGCTTTTTTAATCTTCAGGAAGAAAAACTTCCATTGTTTTCTTCATTTTTTTTATACTGCACAAAACAGCTTAAAAGCACAACGGGACTGACTTTAAGCCAATCCTGTTGTGAAAGAACTAAGTTAGTATCAAAATCTGAAAGCAAATCACAACTCCACTTGCTTGTATTCTTCTTCCTCAGATGTTGTGAAAGAACTAAGTTAGTATCAAAATCTGAAAGCAAATCACAACACACCTTTTACTTGTGTCGCGTCTTGTTTTGTTGTGAAAGAACTAAGTTAGTATCAAAATCTGAAAGCAAATCACAACAGAATCTCCTTATACAGCTACAATTGTAGTGTTGTGAAAGAACTAAGTTAGTATCAAAATCTGAAAGCAAATCACAACTGCTTATAGTCATTAATATTGCCGCTATAAGTTGTGAAAGAACTAAGTTA
>JALYYX010000279.1 GCA_030946075.1 Bacteroidota bacterium
GTTAGTATCAAATCCGGCACGGCTTGTTGCATCTCTTCTGTAAAGCCTTCTCCTGCCTCCTCGGGGCCGGGTTCCATATCTACCACAAAAGTTTCCTTCGCCCAAATTTTAAAATATTCTCCAATGATAAGCAGGTTCTCTACCGATATCACGCCGGTTACCGCATCACCCACACAGCGTTGAATCAATTCTTCATCGGGAAGGTTTCCCATCCATTTGTAAACGGTGATATCGCCAATGTTTCTGCCAGGCCGCTCAATGGCTGCAATTAAAATAACCCGGTCATAAGCGGTTGCTAAGGATTGAAATTTTTGTACGATGGCAATCGGCCCCCAATTGAGTTCGTCAACCTCCACATCTTCTGCCCATCGCATCTTTTGTAACTGCGGTAACAATGAAGGCCCAATGGAATGGTTGCGTAAATTGTGATAGCCTACTGTGCCGAGGAAAGTTTTTTTCATGAATTTAAAATTGTGTTTCCGATTACCTTTTTAGAATAATTTATTAGTATGTTACACTTCCTGAATGACATCAAAACCCTTGAAACTTCCTGTGACAGCAAGACCTATAACTGTGTTGGCTGTTTCTTTAAATTTTAATTTAACTGCGGTTTCATTTATAGTTGCACCAGAACCTACTGCATCATCAATTAAAAGAATTTTATTAAACTTCCTTGTATCCTTAACTATAATACTTACCTGTGCATTAATTATACGATCTTCTATTTTGCTTAATGCTTTTTGAGGAACAGGTATTGCACCACTTACCTTTACAATATTAATATGCGGTAATGGAAGATTTAAACCTTTTTGCAAAACCTGCATAAATTGTAAATGGCGCTTAATGGTAGGTGGAATAAACCCTACTGCATCTATCTTTTTTTCTTGTATCAATCTATTAATGGGTTCCTTAACTGCAGCAATTATTTCGTTCATCAGTTTTTTGTTTTGACCCTGTTTTGCAAAATGAAGTAATGTGCCAAGCACTGTTTTACCAAACCGCTCAATAGCATAAAAATCGCAATAGAACATTTTATCAACGGCTATCTTTTCAAAGCCTTTGGTATTTTTTATTTTGTCTGTGCCATCGATCAAACCATTAGGTAAAAAATATTGCAGATACTTTTTTTTGGTACTAATAAATTCCTTTGCAGTTTTTTCAAAAGGAAGTTTTTGCCGTGTGCTCCAAAAATTCATTGCATCAATTCCTTTTAGCCGTTCGCCTGTTTCAGTTATAAGAAGAAAATGTTCTTCTAAAAATGATATGTCAATTTCATTAAGTAAATGAACCAGCTGCTTTGCACTTACTGTTTTTTGCAGCTTATAAAAAACTTTGGGTGGCTTTCCCAGCTTAACCAGGTAATTATCCTCCAGCATTCTTTTAACTACCCTGTGAAGCATTTGCCGGGAAACACCTATATGCTCTGTTAACTCAACAATCGTAGCCTCACCTTGTTGGTTTAAGTAGCTAATAACCTGATTTTCAATATTCATAGTTTACAGTTAACAGTAAACTGTAAATTAGGAAATAAATTGGAATAGATAACCTAATTATGATGGTAATTTTATACATGAAAGGCATTATTTGTAATTGTGGCAACAATGCAGGACCAATGGAATGGTTGCGGAGATTGTGATAGCCGACGTGCCGATGAAAGTTTTTTTTCATGAGGCTGAAGGCTTTAATGTGTAAGTTTAAATGTTTGTGCACCCGTTCTCAACTTTAATAATTTCTTTTAATCGTGATGAAATATTTCTCCAATTTGAATTTAAGTTTACCGTCCTTATTTGAATATTGTGATTATAATATTTGAAGTTTAAATTATAATCGGTTTCAATTGTCGGATAAAGCAGAATGCCTTTTGCATTTTGAGTTTTTGAACTGCCGTCTTGTTGATTTAATAGATAGCTGAACAATTGATAAAGGTTAGCAGACTTTATTCTCTCTTTGTCATAATTTACTGTCATTGTCTCACGGTAAAACTTTGCATCAATGATTATTTTTTCACTGTTATTCTCTAAAGTGATATCTGTCTCCATTTGTGGTAAATACTGATAGCTTTTGTTATCGGTGTTGTCAAACTGCCACCTTATGGTTTCTTTCTTTACAGTCTTATACTTCTGTTGTTCTATTTTGTAAAAGTTTCTTATGAAAGCTTCAAAGAGTTGGTTCATTTTATTGTCGTCTCTG
>JALYYX010000286.1 GCA_030946075.1 Bacteroidota bacterium
ACTAACCCTGACAGAACACTTGCCAATGCAAATATTCCTGCAGCAGCAGTACCAACAAGAGACATAATGACAAGCGTTTCAATAAACTGCGCAATCATAAAAACAAGGCCGCCAAAATATACAAGACTTGCAAGGGATAATATTTTTTTATAAAATTTTTTGGTTACCCGGCTTACTGTAAAGGTTATATTAAGCTGTTGTTTTCTTACTAAATAAATTAATAATGCAATTGCTGTAATGCCATAAGTAAATGCATACAATTTTATAAATATATCAAATGAACTGATGAATTTATAAGTGAGTAAAAAGATTAGAAGGGTTGTTAGCGCACGAAAAAATACTTCTCTTAAAAAAGTGGTGAAGGTAGATTTCTTTAAATTCCATGCATACACTTCAAATATTGAAAACAAAAGAATTGAGAATCCGAAGGGAAATATCCAGAAATAATATTGAACAAACTCAGGAGAATTGCCGCTGAATTTTCTTACAATAAGATCTTTAAAGAAAAGCCCTGAAAGTACTACCAATACAAAGCCTGCGAGACTTATAAGAAAAGCCCACGTAAGCAAATCATTTTTTTTCCTGGAAAGATTATCCTGATAATAAGGATAAAATTTATACATAACCGATGTCATGCCCATGTTTGCAAAAGCGAACATAAGATTGCCAATTATTATAAATATTTGTGTAAGTCCATATTGTGATACCGTAAACAGCCCTTGTTTTGTAAAAAGATAGGTATTGATAAATCCGATGGCAAAACCGAGGTAAACAAAAAGAGTGGATATGATACTTTGCCTTCGTATCTGCGACATATAAAAATTTATGCGTGCAAATTATGTTTATTTAATTTGATTTGTATTCACATAAAAATTCTCATCAACTTTTAATTCTTTACTGCTAATTTTCATTTCTCTAAAAACTTCAGTCGGATAAATAAAACTGTAACTGTGATTACTCAGCATAACTTTTAGCGGCATCTTAAAACCTTTTACAACATTTGCCCAGCGATAAGAAAGTACTCCCTTTTTAATTTTATATTCTAAAGTAGGAACCATGGTTGTTCTTAAATATTCATCAAAAACTTTTGAAAGATCAATTCCGGAGCTTTTACTTATATAATTTTCCACCTGTTGTGTGGTAACGGTTTGGTGATAAAATGTTTTATTCAGTCCTCTTAAAATTCTCCTGAACTTTTCATCATCATCTATAATTTGCCGTATGGTATGCAACATGTTACCGCCTTTATAATACATATCGCCGCTGCCTTCATTATTCACTCCATAATATCCAATTATTGGTTTATCATTTGCAATTTTTTTTCTTGTGCCAATCACATATTCATCCCCTGCTTTTTTGCCATAATAATATTCCGTAAATAAGGTTTCAGAATAGTTGGTAATGCCTTCATGTATCCACATGTCGGCTATATCTTTTGAGGTTATATTATTTCCAAACCATTCGTGCCCGCTTTCATGAACAATTATAAAATCCCATTTTAAACCCCAACCTGATCCTGATAAATCCCTTCCCGTATAACCATTTACATATTTGTTGCCATATGCAATAGCACTTTGATGTTCCATACCAAGATGAGGGGCATCAACCAATTTATAGCCATCTTCATAAAAAGGGTAGGGGCCAAACCAATATTCAAATGCTTTCATCATTCGTAGCGCATCTGTAAATTGATTTTTAGCTTTTTCAAGATTGTAATCAAGCACCCAATAATTCATCTCGAGGTTTCCTTTTTCACCTTTATACACTTCATTAAAATTTACATATTTACCAATGTAGGGAATGATATTATAATTGTTGATGGGATTTACTACAGCCCATGAGTAAGTGCTTGTTCCATTTTTATTATCTACCTTATTTCTTAATGTGCCATTAGCAACTGATACTAATTCAGACGGAGCGGTAATGTGTAATTCTGCACTGTCTGGTTCGTCGCTTTGATGATCTTTGCAAGGGTACCAAACACTTGCCCCCAAACCCTGACATGCAATTGTTACCCACGGGTTGCCATTTTTATCTTTCGTCCAGATTACCCCGCCATCCCACGGGGCTTTTTTTGCAACATGTGGCTGGCCATGGTAATAAATAATAAGATTATGAGTAGAGCCAATTGTTATATTAACAGGAAGATCAATAAAATAGGCATTCCCATCTTTTGTAACAGACGTTATTTTTTGTTTTGGAGAAATAATTTTCTCCTGATTATAACGATCATAATGAAGAGGTATATATGCGGTTAATAATATGCTGTCTATAATTAAGGGTTCTTGTAAGTCAATCTGCATGCGTGTTTCAGATTGCAGCACTTTAAAATAAATTACATTAAAACCATTAATGCTGCTGTCAGAAATATTAAATTTTACATGAAGATCATATTTCAAAACATTCCACCAACTTCTTGCCGGGCCGTATGTGCCACGCAAAGTATCAGCATGTGTAAATTGTGCAAAAGTGAATTGAGAATTAAGAATAGCAAAAATAAAAATAAAGAGAAGTGTCTTTTTCATTCGTTAAATTTATTTTTTGTTATACAAAGATGAAGTTAAAAAAGCATTTGATTTTCCAGCCTTCTTATTTTTTATTTCTTATCTCTTATTTCTTATTTGTTATTTCATGCAACAAACATGAGCATAATAAAAACATTTTTCATTACAACGAGTCATCAGGCATTCCAACACTTGATCCTGCCTTTGCAAAAAGCCAATCCGTTATGTGGGTTGATCATCAAATTTATAATACTCTTGTACAAACGGACGATAATTTAAACATGGTTCCATCGCTTGCAAAAACGTGGGACATATCTTCAGATAATTTGGTTTTTACTTTTCATTTGCGAAACGATGTAATTTTTCACGATAACCCTGCATTTGCAAATGGAAAAGGAAGAAAGCTGACTGCGACAGATGTGGAATACAGTTTTAAAAGAATAATTGATAAAAATACAGCCAGCAGCGGCGCATGGATTTTTAATAATAAGATAGATTCTGCCGAAGGTTTTAAAGCAATTGATGATACAACGTTTCAATTAAAATTGGTAAAACCTTTCAATCC
>JALYYX010000167.1 GCA_030946075.1 Bacteroidota bacterium
CCTGCCCTTGAATTTGTTCAGGGAGCGCAAATTGCTTTCGATACGTTAACGCTTTATAATCAACAAGTAGAAGCTTTTATTTATGATACAAAGTCTTATCTGCAGCCCACTTCATGGCTTATACAAAATAAATTATTAGATAGCCTTGATCTCATGATAGGTTCAGTAAAAGATGTGGATTTTAAACAATTGGCAGATTTTTCTGCAAAGAAAAATATTCCATTTATTTCAGCTACCTATCCAAATGATGGCGGCGTAACCAATAATCCTGATCTTGTTATTATGAACTCAACATTAAAGGCACATTGCGAAGGGATCTACAGCTACATCTTACAAAACCATGGTACAGATAAGATCATTCTATTTAAAAAACCGGGGCAGCAGGAAGATAAAATTGTAAGTTATTTTAAATCTTTCAATGAGCAGGAAGGCAAGCCCATGCTGAACATTCAAACAATAAATATTGACAGCTCTATCTCGCCAACATATTTAAAACTTAGATTAGACAGTACCCGTAACACAGTAATTATAGCCGGCAGCCTCGATGAATCTTTTGCTAAAACAATTACTGATGCCTGTTATGCAATAAGAAAAAATTATGCTGTCACTTTAATCGGAATGCCGAACTGGGATGCATTTAAAATATTTCAAACCAAAAATGCTTACAAAGATTTCCCTGTTCATTTTACAACTCCCTACTACAATTCAAAAACAGGTATATACAATACCATCCTGGCAAGTGAATACATGAAACATTATAAATCAAAACCGTCGGATATGGCTTACAAAGGTTTTGAAGCTGCATATCTTTTTACAAAACTCTTATTAAAATATCCTAACGACTTTATATCACATCTAAATGATAGAACATTTACCATTTTTAATGAGTACAATTTCCGCCCTGTAAATTTTAAAAAGAATGATCTAAATCCGGATTACCAGGAGAACAAGCATTTGTATGTTATGAAGATCCTCAATGGCGCTATAACACGGGAGTGGTAAATAAATGTTGGTTACCAACATTTATATTTCATGGCATCATCGTGGAGTTTATGTTGAGCTTGCCGAAAGGTCACTCACTTGTACATTTGTATTTCATTATCAGCCGTTAAATGAACCTCATCAATTTCACAGACAAAGGACTTTATTGCCCGCAGGGAGATTTTTATATTGATCCGTGGAAGCCTGTGAATAAAGCCATCATCACGCATGCACACAGTGATCATGCTTATGCAGGTCACAAATATTATCTCTGTCATCATCATACAAAACCTTTATTGCAATTGCGGCTCGGCGATAACAATTATGAAAGTATTGAATGGGGGGAAACAATAATAATGAACGGAGTAAAAGTTTCGTTGCATCCTGCAGGCCACATCATCGGCTCATCACAAATAAGAGTTGAATACAATGGAGAAGTTTGGGTTATCAGTGGCGATTATAAAACAGAAGATGATGGATTAAGCGGAAGATTTGAACCCGTAAAATGCAACACGTTCATTACAGAATCCACATTTGGTTTGCCTATTTACAAATGGAAATCGCAGAAGGAAATTTTTGAAAATATAATTAACTGGATCAGCAAAAATAAAGAGAATGGAAAAACCAGTGTGCTGCTGGCATACAGTCTTGGCAAGGCGCAGCGAGTATTACAACATATAAAGGAAACGACTCAGGATATTTATGTGCATGGTGCCATTTGGAATGCACATGAAGCATTATTAAATGCCGGATGGAAATTACCTGTTGTAAAACGCATCACGCCTGAAACACCGAAAGATGAATTGAAAGGTACTGTTGTAATTGCGCCGCCCAGCGCTGACTCATCACAATGGATGAAAAAATTTCATCCTTACTCTGTTGGTGTATGCAGTGGTTGGATGCAGGTAAGAGGGAATGCACGAAGACGAAACGTAGATGCAGGATTTGCATTAAGTGACCATGCTGATTGGGAAGGATTATTGCAAAGTATTAAAGCAACAGAAGCTGAACGGGTTTTTGTTACACATGGTTTTCAATCTGCATTCAGCAGGTATTTAAATGAAGAAGGTATTGCCATTGCAGCAGAAGTAAAAACAGAATATGGAAACGAGGATGAAGAGGCCCCTTCTATCCTCCCCCAAGGGGAGGAACAAAATGCAGAGTATTTAGATTTGTAATTATTTATCGATACGAAATTATGCAGACAGATATGCTAAAGAATGACTCAACTCAAACTCCTTCCCTATGGGGGAAGGATGGGATGGGGCAATTTGCTGCATTGGTGATACAAATAAGTTCTTCAACAAAAACAAATGATAAGCTTGATGCACTTGCTGAATATTTTACAGTTGCAGAAGATAAAGACAAGGTTTGGGTGATCGCCATCTTTTCCGGAAGAAGGCCAAGACGAATTGTTAGCTCAACATTACTTGCAGAATGGTGCACAGAGCTCGCCAATATTCCTTCATGGTTATTCTTAGAAAGTTACAGCACTGTTGGTGATCTTGGTGAAACGATCGCATTGCTGCTTCCTGATCAACAAACAAAAAAAGACAAAGGCGAAAGCCTTTCATACTATTTAGAAAAATTTATTGAATTAGAAAAGCAGGATGAATCTGTAAGAAAAAATTTTATTCTTGATAGCTGGCAGCAAATGAATCATGCGGAGCGGTTTGTTTTTAATAAACTCATTACAGGGAGTTTCAGGATAGGAGTATCACAAAAAATAATCGTAAATGCATTAACAAAAGTGGTATCGCTTTCATCATCGGTAATTGCACATCGCATCAGCGGCAACTGGGATCCATCTACAATAACATTTACAAATATGTTAGGCAATGAGGTTGTTGATGTAGATCACTCAAAGCCTTATCCATTCTACCTTGCATACGCTTTGGAAGATGAACCTTCTTCACTCGGCAATCCAAACGAATGGCAGGCAGAATGGAAATGGGATGGGATCCGTGGGCAAATGATAAAAAGAGATAATGAACTTTTTGTATGGAGCCGTGGCGAAGAATTGATTACCGATAAATTTCCTGAATACGCAATTTTAAAAGATCTGTTACCTGATGGAATTGTTTTAGATGGAGAAATCATTCCATTTAGGGCTTTAGAAACTTCTAATGTTTCGCACCAACCGGTTTTGAGCGCCGGCAAAGTCTTCCCTTTGGGGGGAGATTTAGAGGGGGCTGGAATTGTTCTGCCCTTTTCTGTTTTGCAGACAAGGATCGGAAGAAAAAATATTACCAAGAAACAATTGACAGAAGCGCCCATAAGTTTTTTTGTGTATGATCTTTTAGAATTTAATTACGAAGACTGGAGAGAGAAAACTCTTGAAGAAAGAAGAAATAAAATGGAAGAGATATTGCGGAGCATAAATAACAACTCGATCAGGTTATCACCCATAATTAATTTTACAAAATGGGAAGACCTTGCAGCATTAAGAGAAACTTCACGTGAGATGAACAGCGAAGGAATAATGCTGAAAAGAAAAAATTCCATTTACCAGGTTGGAAGAAAAAGAGGTGACTGGTGGAAATGGAAAATTGATGCACTCACCATTGATTGTGTAATGATCTATGCACAAAAAGGTGCAGGACGCAGAAGTAATTTATATACAGCCTATACTTTTGCCGTAAAAGATGGGGATCAGTTGGTTCCTTTTACAAGAGCTTATTCAGGATTAACAGACAAAGAGTTTGCACAGGTAGATAGTTTCGTAAAAAGAAATTCGCTTGAAAAATTTGGACCGGTTAGAACTGTAAAACCGGAACTTGTTTTTGAAATTGCATTTGAAGGTATAGCCGCCAGCAATCGTCATAAAAGCGGTGTGGCATTGCGTTTCCCAAGAATGAGCAGGTGGAGAAAAGATAAAAAACCAGATGAGATAAATACACTTGAAGATCTAAAAGCAATGTTGAATATGTATGGCAAGTGAATTGAAAAATGTAATTTTACACAATGAAAATTGATAAAGAGCATATTATTTCTTCCTTAAAAAAAGATAAATCATTGTTACAAAATGAGATGGGTGTTAAAAACTTAGCCCTCTTTGGATCTTATGCTCAAAATTCTCAAACAGAAGAGAGTGATATTGATTTTTTAATTGAACTGAAGGAAATAAATTATAAGCAACTTTTTAATATGTATTCCTTCCTTGAAAAAAAATTTCCCGGAAAAAAAATACAACTTACCCGGAAAGGCCCTCATCTGTCACAAAAATTTTTAAATACTATTGAAAGGGATTTGATTTATGTCTAGTACATATTATAGGTTGAATTTGATTCTTAATGCTATTGATATTATTAATGAAAGGATGGAAGATATCCCTCTTCCTGATGATTTTATTAAAAATAAACTTGGCATCATCATTCTTGATTCTATTAATGCCAGGCTGCAAAGTATTGGTAAAAATGTAAATAAAATTACCAAGTCAGATAAAAGTTTGTTTACTTCCCAATTGCAAATTGATCCATTACCAATAATAGATTTTAGAAATATTATCCATAAAATTTGTAAAGATGATCTACCCATTTTAAAACAAAAAATAAAAACCTTTTTATCAAACAACAATGAAACTGTTTGATTCTAAAGGCTATGCTGTAATTCAGCAATGGCTTTCATCTAATGGCAATCAGCCTTTTATTTTCCAGGAAGAAACATGGCAACATATAATCGATGGCAGATCGGGTTTGGTAAATGCACCAACAGGCTGTGGTAAAACTTTTTCTGTATTCCTCGGCGCTTTAATTGTTTTTATTAATCATCATCCAAAAGATTATAAAACAAAAAATAATAATGGATTACAACTGTTATGGATAACACCATTGCGTGCATTAGCAAAAGATATTGGCAGGGCAATGGAAGAAGTTATTGATGAATTAGGAATGAGTTGGAAAGTCGGAATAAGGAATGGAGATACAGAAATTACAGAAAGGCAAAAGCAAACAAGGCAAATGCCCGAAGTGCTTATCATCACTCCCGAAAGCCTGCAATTATTATTAGCACAAAAACATTATCCTGACTTTTTTAAAACATTAAAAATTATTGCCGTTGATGAATGGCATGAATTGCTTGGAGGTAAAAGAGGTGTACAGGTAGAGTTAGCAATTTCAAGATTGGTAGCATTAAACAGGCTGCAAGCTGCAAGCCATAAGCTGCATGTGTGGGGAATATCAGCTACTATCGGAAACTTAGAACAGGCAAGAGAAGTACTGCTTTTCCCCCTCTCTGTGAGAAAAGGGGCCGGGGGTGAGGCTGTAATCGTAACAGCAGAGATCAAAAAGAAAATTGAAATAGAATCCATCGTACCTGATGAGATAGAAACCTATCCATGGGCTGGGCATATAGGGATTAAACTCGTTCATAAAGTTATCCCAATCATTGAACAAAGTACAACCACACTCATCTTTATAAACACAAGAGGAATGAGTGAGCAATGGTACCAGGCAATTTTAAATGCAGCGCCTGAACTTGCCGGCGCTATTGCATTACATCATGGAAGTGTTGAGCATGAACTGCGCTCATGGATAGAAGAAAATCTGCACACAGGAAAATTAAAAGTAGTTGTTTGTACATCAAGTCTTGATCTCGGAGTAGATTTTCGGCCCGTTGAAACTGTGATACAGGTAGGATCACCAAAAGGTGTTTCCAGATTTTTACAAAGGGCAGGACGAAGTGGTCATCAGCCTGATGCAACAAGTAAAATATATTTTCTTCCCACACATTCCTTAGAACTTGTTGAAGCCGCAGCATTAAAAGAAGCAACTGAAAAAAGATTCATAGAAAATCGTGAACCAAGAATTTTATGCTTTGATGTTCTCATACAATATCTAAGCACCCTGGCAATTTCAGATGGCTTTAAACCTGAAGAAATTTTCAACGAGATCAGATC
Source organism: Bacteroidota bacterium (assembly GCA_030946075.1). GTDB lineage: Bacteria > Bacteroidota > Bacteroidia > Chitinophagales > Chitinophagaceae > Ginsengibacter. The sequence continues at coordinate 5,879 of JALYYX010000167.1, forward strand.
AACGCATTGTTTCAGAGAGATCACAGAAGATGAATGGCAACAACTTTTACAATTTATAACAGCAGGTGGTATTGCACTGCAGCAATATGATGATTTTAAAAAAGTAGAAATAATAGACGGTATTTACAAAATAAATAACCGCAGGGTTGCTATGCGGCATCGCATGAACATTGGCACGATCGTTAGTGAGCCTATGATGAAAGTAAAATTTATCAGTGGTGGTTTCATTGGCGCAATTGAAGAATGGTTTGTCTCAAGATTACAGCCGGGAAATGTTTTTACACTTGCAGGAAGAAATCTTGAATTCGTGATGATAAAAGATATGACGGTGTTGGTTAGAAAATCCAATTCAAAGAAATCCGTAGTACCCAGCTGGCAGGGAGCAAGAATGCCGCTTTCAGCAAAGCTTGGTATTATGCTGAGGAAGAAATTTGAAGAAGCAGCAGCCCCCTCTAAATCTTCCCCAATAGGGGAGATTCCCGAAGAACTTACTGTATTGAAACCGCTTTTTGAATTACAACAATATTTATCTCATATTCCTAAAGAAAATGAATTGCTGATAGAACAGATTGAAACCAAAGATGGCTATCATCTTTTTGTTTTTCCTTTTGAAGGAAGATTGGTGCATGAGGCCATGGCAGCGATTTTAGCGTATCGCATCAGCAGGATAACACCGATAACATTTTCTTTAGCAATGAATGATTATAGCTTTGAATTGTTGAGCGATCAACCCATTCCTGTTGATGATGCAAATGTGTATGAATTATTTTCTTCTGAAAATTTATTAAATGATATTCATAAAAGTGTGAACAGCTCAGAAATGGCAAGAAGAAAATTCAGGGAGATTGCAGTTATCGGCGGTCTTATTTTCCAGGGACTTCCGGGACAACAAAAAAAAGCAAGGCATATACAGGCATCAGCATCGCTGTTGTTTAATGTGTTTGCAGAATATGACCCTAATAATCTTTTATTAAGACAGGCGTATAATGAAGTAATGGAACAGGAAATGCAGGAAGCAAGATTAAGAGATATGCTGGAACGGATACAAAAAGGAAAGATCATTATTACATTTCCGAAACGGTTAACACCATTTTGTTTTCCTGTAAAAGTAGATAGCTTACGACAGGATCTTTCTTCAGAAAAACTGGAAGACAGGATAAAGAAAATGCAGATGCAGGTAGAAAAATAGTTTATAGTTTTAAGTTTGTGGTTTATAGTTGGATAAATTTAAATTGAACTGAAAACTTTAAACTACAAACTAATCATGTCACCCTATAAATTTATACTTCACAATCAAACGCTGTGGCTTTCTCATGAACGTTGCATATTTTGGGAAGAAGAAAAAGCATTGATCTTATCGGATCTGCATCTTGGTAAAACAGGACACTTCAGAAAATCGGGAATTGGTGTACCGCAAAATCTTTTTAAAGAAGACCTGCAAAGATTATTTGCACAAATACAATTCTTTAAACCAAAGCAATTAGTAATTGTTGGCGATCTCTTCCATAGCTATGCCAATAAAGAAATGGATATGTTTCTTAAATGGAGGACTGATCTTTCGGCTTTGCAAATGCGGCTTATAAAAGGCAATCATGATATTCTTGCTAAAAAATTTTATATAAAAGCCAACATTGAAATAACAAAACAAAAGTTATCCATAGAAAATTTTTGTTTTACACACGACATTAATGAAACCTGTGATGAGGAAGCCGATAACATCAATTTCACTTTTTCAGGTCATGTTCATCCCGGAATTTATCTGAGTGGAATGGGAAAACAATCTTTGCGTTTTCCATGTTTTTATTTTACAAAAGACTATGCAATACTCCCTGCATTCAGCCATTTTACAGGCCTTTACAAAATCACACCGAAAAAAGGTGATAACGTTTTTGCGCTGGTAGAAGATGGTATCGTAAAAATTCAATCGTGAATTTTAAGTCCCCAGTAATGAGTGATTCTATCTCTTTTCTTGTTTATTATTTCTTATTTATTATTTTCCGATCTTCTCTTTAATTCTTTTTTTATCAATTGCAATTCTCTTCCTGTTTGTCCGCTTACTGATGAGTTTTCCTGTGCTCTCCGCATTAAATATGGAATAACATCTTTTAATGGCCCAAAAGGTAATAATTTACTTACTGAGCAAGCCGCCTTTGCAAGATTAAAAGATATGTTATCACTCATACCAAAGAGCTGTGAAAAATGTATATGAGGATGATTGAATGATAAATTATTTTCTTGTAAAAGTTGCGTAGCATACATGTTACTATATTCATTGTGCGATGCAACAAAAAATTGCAGATCGTTTAAATGCTGAATACAAAATTCTATTGCAGCATTATAATCTTTGTCAGTAGTTTGTTTATCAGGTTGTATTGGTGATGAATAATTTTTTTCTGCGGCCCGTTTTCTTTCTTTTTCCATGTAGGCACCTCTTACAAGTTTTGCTCCCCACATAAAATTCTTTCTTCGTGCAGATTCAACACTGTCTTTTAAAAACTGAAGCCTGTCTTTACGATAAAGTTGTATTGTATTGTAAACAATCATTCTTCCGCGGTTATATTTTTCCATCATCTGCATTGTGATTGCATCAACAGGATGTTGTATCCATGTTTCTTCAGCATCTACCAGAACGCCAATATTATTTTTCTGCGCTGCTTCGCAGATATGTGTTAAGCGGCTCACAACCCTATGCCACTCTTGTTTTTCATCATTGTTTAAAATATCAATATTTATTTCTCCCGCAATAGCACTCTCGATATTTGATGACTTATTTAGTTTTTCCAGCAATTCAAATCTTGCAAAACCTGTCAACTTTATGCTCATAAAATTAATGGTGGGCTGTGTTGCGGCGTAATCAATAACTCTAATAAATTCCTTTGCAGCATGCTCAAAATTTTCTTCTCCTTCCTTGGCTTCCACACCATAATCTAAGATTACCTGTACGCCATATTCGGATAATTTGTTTACCACAGATTTTGTTTGTTCTAAACTTTCGCCGCCAACAAACTGGCTAAACATTGTTTTGCGGATAATGCCGTTTACAGGTAATCCAACTTTTATTGCCCAGGGAGTTATTCTTGTGCCAAGCTTTACCAGCCAGTCAATACCCATAGATGAGAAAAGAAATTTTGCTTTTTTTAATTCTTTATCTGATTTGTAAGCAAATGCTAATTCAGTATTGTCAAAAGAAATATTCATATAAAATCGAAATTCATACTTACAACAATAATTACCAAATAAATAAATCGATTATGATGCCGCAGCATAATTTATCTTTGAAAAAAAATTAAATGGAATTAAAAAAAGCAGGACAAAGTTTAATAGTGATGACTGAACTGGTGTTGCCGAACGACACTAATACATTCGGTAATTTAATGGGAGGCAGGCTAATGTACTGGATGGATATTGCTGCTGCACTTTCTGCAACCAGGCATTGTGGTGCACCGGTTGTAACAGCTTCGGTTGATAATATTTCATTTTCAAACCCCATTAAACTTGGCAATGTTGTACATATTGAGGCAAAAGTTACAAGAACCTTCAACAGCAGTATGGAAGTACATTTGAACGTTTGGGGAGAAGATATTATTCAGCAATACCGTTATAAAAGCAATGAGGCATATTATACCTTCGTATCATTAGATCCTAATGGTAAACCGCGACAGGTATTGCAAATGGAACCTGAAACGGAAGAAGAAAAAAAACTGTATG
>JALYYX010000194.1 GCA_030946075.1 Bacteroidota bacterium
AACCCGGTACAAAACGGATTGGTAACATTGCAGATGAACAATATGCCAAAGGGTGTTTATATGATAAGACTTGTAAATAGTTCAGGGCAAACTGTTGTAAGCAAACAGATCAATCATTCAGAAGGAACAAGCACAGAAACACTTGGCGTAAACAAAGTAAAAGGTAGTTATATGTTAGAAGTTACAAAACCTGATAATACTAAATCAACAAATAAATTAATCATTAACTAATCAATTAAAACAATCAATATGAAACAAAATGTAAACTGGATCATGATGCCTGTGGTATTGATGATCGTATTTATTTTCCTTCCCTCTTTGTTACATGCACAAGGTGGCCCTGGTGGTGACCCTGATGCTGTACCTGTTGATGGAGGACTTTCAATTCTTGCTGCTGCAGGTGTTGCTTACAGCGTAAAAAAAATAAAAGATTTTAAGAAAAAAAGAAAGAGTGAAGAAATCAAATAAGAATCAACTTTTAAAAATCTTAAGCTTTATTTCTTTGCCATATCCATATAATCCAGCACAAGATTGGTTAAGGCTTTTACACCAAGTTTAAAACCGCTTTCATCAATGTAAAAATCAGGTGTATGATGCGAAGGGGCGATTTTAGGATCGCCGCCTTTTGGCATTCCCCCTAAAAAAAAGAATAATCCAGGTGCTTTTTCCTGATAAAAAGAAAAATCTTCAGCACCGGTTACTGCTGCTTTTAATTGTACATTCTCGGTTCCAGCAGTTTTGCGGAGTGAAGGAATCATTTTTTCAGTTAGTGCAACATCATTAAAAGTAACAGGATAATGTGAGCTGTATGGAATTTTTACTTCAGCTGTAGCGCCATTAGCTTCAGCAGTTTTAGTTACTATCTGCTTTACTCTTTCAATAAGCATTTTTTCATCTTCATTGCTCAATGCTCTTAGTGTGCCTAACATTTCAACCTGCTCAGGTATAATGTTGGAGCGGTTTCCGCCATGAATAGAACCGATGGTTACTATGGCTGCATTTTCCGTAAGATTTAAGTTTCTGCTAACGATGGTTTGCAAATTATTTATGATTTGTGCTGACACTACAATGGGATCAATTGATGACCAGGGATAGGCTCCATGAGCTGATCGGCCTTTGATAAGAATTCTCATATCGTTTACACTTGCCATAGTGCCACCGGGCCGATAAGTTATTTTGCCTACTTCAGTTTGAGAATTAATGTGCAGTCCAAATACAACATCCACATGAGGATTTTCCATCACACCTTCTTTCACCATCAGTTCTGCCCCGCCTTCTTCACCATGCGGAGCTCCTTCTTCCGCAGGCTGAAAAATAAATTTTACAGTTCCTGCCAAATCATTTTTCATTGATGCTAAAATTTCTGCCACGCTCATTAAAATTGCCACATGAGAATCGTGACCGCATGCATGCATCACGCCAACTTCCTGCCCGTTATATTGGGTTTTTATTTTCGATGCAAAAGGGACGGGGGTTCTTTCAATAACAGGCAATGCATCCATATCTGCCCGCAAAGCTATAACAGGACCGGGTTTACCGCCTTTTAAAATTCCAACAACACCTGTATGTGCTACGCCGGTTTTAACTTCTATGCCTAACGACTGCAAATGCTTTGCAATAATTCCTGCAGTTCTTAATTCATTATTTCCCAATTCAGGATGTTCATGAATATCGCGGCGCCATGCAATAGTTTTTGGTTCTATCTTATCAGCGGCAAGGCTAACTTTTGTTCTTACACCATCATTTTGTGCAAATGCAGAAAAAGAAAACAACAACGATGCTGAATAGAATATTTTTTTCATGTTTATTTTTTTAAAATTTATTAAAAGAAAACTCAAAGCCCCAGGCAGTAAGAATTTATTTTATATTTTACTGATGATTTTTGTAAGATATTTTTTACAGTTAATGTACCGGCAGCAAGCCATTCCTTTTCACTGCCGGTTAATCCATCAATTGTAATAATTGCCTCATATTCATTTCCCGAATAAATGGATATGTCAGCAGATTTTTTTGTTCTTTTCAACTCAACTATTTTATCATTCACTTTAATATAACCCAGGCCACTGGCAATAAAAAAAAGTACAGCACCTTTTTGTTTCTTTTCAAAATAAGAACATTTTATTTTATATGCTTTTAGTTCGTTCGAAGAAAAAATATTTGCTTCCGGTTTTTTAAGTGCAGAAGAATCTATTGGAAGGATGGCTTTAGCAAGTGTATCAGAAGGCGTGCTTATTTTTAAAACAGTTGTATCAGCAGGCTTACTTATGGCAAGTAAGTTAGTATCAACAGAGTTATTTGTAATTGTATTACCGGATTCTACTTTATTGCTATCAGGTTTATTGGCTGCTGTTACCTCTGTTGATGTGGCACTAACTGCATCATTTTCTTTGGTATCCTTATCATTGTCTGAATTTAAAAAATAATAACCTGCAGCTCCTACACCAATAATTAATAATACAGCGAACAATGCGGCCAGGGGTAGAGGAAATTTCTTTTTAAACTTTGCACCGCATTTCATACATACAACGGCATGCGGGGTTAATGCTCCGCAATCATAACAATAATTATCACCCTTTAAAGGATCACTGTTACAATTATGGCAAACATTCTTAATAAGAAGTCTTGATCCACATGATCTGCAATAGCGTGCGGCTAATTCCATACGAGTTTCATCGGTAAAAATAAAAATAAATACGTGTGATGCAAAGGTATATCTTATTAAAATTCCGTGCAGGAAGAATATACCTTGTGTGTGGATAATATCTTTTGGCGTACATCTCTTACAATAAGTATACAGGAGGCAACCCAGTTATTCTCTGTTCCTGCTAATCCTTCAATTTCTACACTTGCTTCGTAACCTGCCCCTGCAAATCTTGCAACATCATTTCCTTTTTGAATGCCTTGCAATGCAAATGTTTTTCCATTTATTTTAAGGTACCCATAAACACTATTCGTAAAAAAAATAACATTGCTTTTATTTTTGCCTTCAAAATAAGAACACCCAGCAGCATTGGCTCTTAATTCTCCTGCTGAAAAAACATTCATACTTATTCTGGTAGAAATTAATGGAATTTTTTCTGAAGAGAGTTTTTTTATTTCTTCTTTTTTTATTTCAGGTTTTTCTGCAGTCTCAGACTTTATTGCAGGAGGAACGATACTTTTTGCAAGTCTCCTGATAGCATCGTTTTTCTTTCTGAAAATATCCGGTGAGATATTATTTGTGACGGTTGTGATTGATTCATTTTTCTTTTTTAAAATATTATTGTTTACGCCG
>JALYYX010000219.1 GCA_030946075.1 Bacteroidota bacterium
ATAATAAAAAATTTGGTTTATAATATAAACTACTCTACATTCGCAATAAATTTATAAGTTATGGTTCGACTATTCTGCTTATGTATGTTATTTGGTCTTTCAATTAAAGCGCAAACAAAATTATCCGGAAATGTTTTCGACAATAAAAATAAACCACTTCGGGGAGTAAGTATTAGTTTAAAAAATACTTACGACGGAACAACAACCGATTCCTTAGGTAATTATTCTTTTACCACAGATGAAAAAGGAGAGCAACTCCTTTCTGTATCCTCATCAGGATATAAAACTATTGAACAAAAGATAAATTTGAATGGAACTGCTATTAACCTAAATATTTCTTTGAAAGAAGAGTTAACGGAATTAAAAGCTGTAATAATAAGCGTAGGTGCATTTGAAGCAAGTGATCAAAAACGAACTACCGTATTAAACCCAATAGACATTGTAACAACAGCAAGTGCTAATGCAGATATTACCGGAGCTATAAAAACTTTACCCGGAGCACAACAGGTTGGCGAAACAGAAGGATTATTTGTGAGAGGGGGAACGGCTGCAGAAAGTAAAACATTTATTGACGGTACCCTTGTGAACAATTTTTATTATAGCAGCCAGCCGGGCTTAGCAGTAAGAGGAAGATTCAATCCGTTTATTTTTAAGGGGACCATTTTTAGTGCAGGCGGCTATTCAGCATTGTATGGCCAAGCTTTATCATCAGCATTAATTTTAGAATCAATCGATCTTCCTGAAAAAAGTTCTGCAGATCTTTCTATTTCTTATTTGGCGATTGGTGCAGGCATACAGAAATTGGCAAAAAATAAAAAATCTTCCTGGGGAATTTCTTATGATTATACTGATCTGCGGATAGCTTTTAAATTAATAAAACAAAAGCCTGATTATTTCAATATCCCTGTTCTTCATAATCTTAACGCCAACTTCAGAATTAAAACTTCCAAAACAGGAATGATAAAATATTATGGAACATTCAGTACTACGAATGTAGGTTTCAGGTATGCAGATATTGATTCTGCAGTAATGAAAAATGCTTTTCGCCTCAGGAATATAAACATGTATCATAATTTATCATGGAAAGAAAAAATAGGAGAAGGCTGGAAAATGATAACGGGGTTTTCTTACAGCACCAACAAAGACAATATTAATAATGAATTGGAGAATGAAAATAACCAGAAACAAGTTATTACAAACCCGGTATTATTTTCTTATAAAAATTTTGATGTTATAACTAACGGGAATTATGTAAATGGAAAGGTGGTGATAGAAAAAAAATTGAAAGGAATTAGTGCTGTAAGATTTGGAAGTGAATATAATTATAGCAGTGATAAAACAGATTTCAGTGCAAACAACAGCAATAAAAGTTCATCTGTAATAAAAGAAAATATATTATCAGGTTTTGCAGAAACCGATATTTATATAACCAATGATATTGCTGCAAAAATTGGTACAAGAGCTGAACATTCCTCACTGCTTAATAAATGGAATGCTGTTCCCAGAATTTCCTTAGCATATAAATTTGCCGATAACAGTCAGGCATCGTTGGCTTACGGAATTTTTTTCCAGGATCCCGAAAAAAAATTCCTGTCTGCCGGTCAGGGAGGTTTACCATCTGCTAATCAATTTGATTTTACCAAAGCAACTCATTACATAGCACAATATCAAAAGCTTAGTAACAATCGTATATTCAGAGCAGAAGTGTTTTATAAAAAATATGAATCTCTTTTAAAAACTTCTAATGCTTTCGGACCGGAAACAGCTGTAAATAATAATGGATACGGAAATGCCAAAGGTTTTGAATTTTTCTGGAGAGATAAAAAAACAATAAAAAATGTTGATTACTGGATTTCTTATTCTTACCTGGATACCAAAAGAAATTTTTTAAATTATCCTTCAGAAATTGAGCCTTCATTTGCGGCTAAACATACAGCTTCTTTAGTTGTAAAAAAGTTTATTACTTCTATCAAAACACAATTAAATGGTTCTTATACTTATGCCACCGGAAGGCCGTTTTATAATAACCGGTATGATTATGCAAATAATACTTACAAAATATTTGATGCCGGCCGAACAAAAGATTACAATAGTCTTAGTTTAAGTGTGAATTACCTACCTGATATTGGCAAGGCAAATTCAAAAAAGTTTTCTGTTATAGTTTTTTCTGTAACAAATGTTTTGGGAGCCAATAATATTTATAATTACAATTATTCTTATAACGGGTTAAACAAGCAACCAGTAACACCGCCATCCAAAAGGTTTTATTATCTGGGTTGGTTCATAAGCTTCGGAATTGACAGAACAGAAAACACCATTAACAATTTAATATTATAAAATTTAAAATTTAAAAAATGAGAAAGACAATTTTATCAATGCTGCTTATTTGTTTCGGTATTACAATTTTTGCTCAAAGCGACAAATATGTTTCCGCAATGAAAAAAAATATCAGCATGCTCGATTCCGCAATGCAAAAAGGTAATCTTGCTGTTGTTGCAAACAACTTTGAAAGAATAGGTGATGCAGAAAAGTTTCTGTGGCTTCCTTATTATTATGCCGCTTACTGCAATGTAATAAATGCTTTTATGGAAAAAGATAAAATAAAAGTAGATGCTATTGCTGATAAAGCAGAAGAATTGATTATAAAAGCTGAAGGACTTGCCGGCAAAGAAAATTCAGAAACAGCTGTAATTAAAAGTATGATCGCATCATCGCACATGATGGTAGATCCTCAATCGAGATACATGAAATATGGCGCTGCTGCTACAAGTAATATTGCAAAAGCTAAGGAACTTGATCCAACCAACCCACGTGCTATATACCTTGAGGCACAACAAAAATTTTATACTCCACCAGCTTTTGGCGGCGGTAAAGATGTTGCAAAACCATTATTTGAAAAAGCCCTGAAAATGTTTGATACGTTTAAGCCCGAAACTGAGTTGCATCCAACATGGGGCAAAGGTGAAACACAGTATTTTTTATCACAGGTAAATAAATAAGCTTATGAATGTAAATGAAAAAGTAATGACAGGAACGGAAAGTCTCTCCATTATTTCCGATATGATAAACAATGCCAGGAACCGTTTTAACGAAACGGGGCATTTATATTTATTGTGGGGTTTTGTAATTTTTATTTGCTGCATCACGCAATTTATAATGCTGTACTTCTTTAAAAATAACAATGCATATTATGTTTGGTATACCACATGGCTTGTTGCCATTTACCAGTTTTATTATTTATTTAAAAAGAAAAAAAGCCAAAAAGTAAAAGCCTATACTGATGAAATTATAGGGTATGTCTGGTTTACATTTATCATCTGTTCATTCCTCCTTGTTTATATCTTAATTAAAAATCATGCATTTGAAGCCATTAATGCAGCCGTGCTTGTAATGTATGGTATGCCAACTTTTTTATCAGGGATCTTACTAAGATTTAAGCCTTTAAAAATTGGTGGTATTACCTGCTGGTTGCTTGCAATAGGGGCAATGTTTACCATATATCAATATCAATTATTGCTGCTTGCTCTTGCTGTGATTGCAGCCTGGATAATTCCAGGGTTTATTTTAAGAGAAAAGTTTAAAAAAGAAAATTAATTTTTATGGAAGAAGAGAATTTTTCTGAACAGGAAAGCCTGCAGCTCATTACAACAATGATTCAAAAGGTAAAGCATAGCTTTCATGAAAACGGTACCAGCGCTATATTGTGGGGCAGTGCAGTTGGGCTTGCCGGCTTAATAAATTTTGCAGAGCTGTACTGGCACTTCAATATAGGCTTTGATATTTGGCTTATTGTATTTGCGGCAATTATACCTCAAATATATATTTCAATAAGAGAAGGCAGACGCAAGGTGGTAAAAACTCACACCGAAGAAGTGTTGAACACAATTTGGATTGTGTATGGCATAAGCATTTTTGCACTTGTGTTTTATTTCAACATTGTACCTGGAGTTACTGATAAAATTGTTGCTTCCGAAGGTATATCGATTATTGAAACAGGAAAAGATGGCATCTCATACCCGTTTCATTTTTTTGCATTAAGTCATGGCTCATTATTGCTAATGTTATATGCAATACCAACCTTAACTACAGGCATAGTTCATAAATTTAAACCAATGTTTTGGGCAGC
>JALYYX010000298.1 GCA_030946075.1 Bacteroidota bacterium
TTTTTATTTCCTGACGAAGAATATTTAAACACAAGCTCATTCTTCCAGCAAAAAATTATTTAACCCTTCGCCGTTATCATCCGCATTTAACTCTTTTACAGAACCAAAGCCTATTGCATCTTTCATAACATCAGGCTCTATGGTTTCGCATGCTTTACGAACACTGTTCTTCCCATATTTATTTTTTATTACGTACATGGTTCTTCGCAAAGCATCCCGCTGAATTCTGTTGTCAAATAAATTATACTGAATAAATTTTGCTGAAATAAAATCATATACTGTTATATTAATCCTGAGAACATCTTTATTAAGAATAAAATAATAAGATGCATCTTCATATTCTTTTATCCGCTGTGCTATGTAACTTCTTAACTCTATTGCATCCTGCAAAGGATTACTAAATTGAATAAGCGTTTTCCAGTCGCCGCGGTTTTTGTATCCCACAGAAAAATTCGCTTGTCGGCAAAAAACGGATTGCTTTACCATTCGCTGCTCAAGCCTTGTGCAAAGAGAAATGATAAGTGCATCCATTGTTTGTAAAGAGGAACTTTGCTCAGCCGAAACTGTTCTTCCTGCGCCCATGCTTTTTGTTTGATTAACATACAAATCCACTTCTAAAAAGTTTAACCGGCAATGCCAGTAATATCCAACGATGCCGCCCAAAGCCTTACGCAGCAAGGATATTGAGGCATAGCGCATATCAATTGGTGTAGTTATTGAAACGGCCCTTAATCTTTTTTCATATCCGTTTGCAATACCGGGCAGATCCGTGAGGTTTAATTTTTTTAAATGTTCATCAATATTACGTGGCGTAATTTCTACAAGGCCGTCTGGCTTTTGCAATTCGGTGGCAAGCTTTGCAAGAAAAGCATTTGGCGCAATACCAATAGAACATTTAAGATAATCAGCTTCCTTTTTTATATCGTTTTTTATCTGGCGTGCAATTGCCATAAAATCTTTATAAACCAATTTATAAGAAGTGAAATTGAGTATGGCCTCATCAATACTTTTTGGAATTACATCATTACAATATCTTTTTAGAACATTGATAATGATTATATGAAATTGCCTGTACTTAACAGGTTGTGATGGTTTAATAATTAATTGGGGACAAAGCTCTCGGCATTCCATAAGCCGCATTCCTGTTGTTATACCAAATGTTTTTGCCTCAAGAGAAACTGCTATCACAGCAGCGTTAGGGCTTTCGTAAGGACAAACGCCTACAGGCTTTCCTCTTAGCGCCGGTTGTAACTGTTGTTCACAGCTTGCAAAAAAGCTGTTCATATCAACATACATCACAAGGCCACCAGTATTTTTATTAATTGAATTTTTAGCGTAGCGCTCATTCTTCATAAACTAAAAATTTTAGTAAAGATGCTAAAATTAATAGTTGCGAAGAAATTAATTTATTCACGCCTTGTTCCGGCATATAATTCATACTCCAGCAAACGGCAATCAATTTTACTTGTGTAAAATTCTATCCGCCTTGAAGGTTTTAAACCAATTTTTTTTGCAAGATCAAGATTGCCGGTAAAAATATATCCTGTATACCCTTTGCATTTCTTCTTCATAAAATCTCCTATGGCTGCATACGTCTCTTCAAGTTCTTTCTCCACTCCCATTCTCTCTCCGTATTCAGGATTAAAAAAAATAACACCAGTTTCATTTTCAGGAAGAGGAGTTTCTTCAAAGCTACATCTTCCAAATGTGATATATTTTTCTACACCTGCAGCACCCGCATTTATTTTAGAAATATTAATGGCATCTTCACTTATATCTGTGGCAATAATTTTAAGCTCAGGCAGCTCAATAATTTTTTTATCCAATGCATTTTTTTCTTTTTCAAAAAAAGTATCATCAAATCCTTTTATGTGCATGAAAGAATAATTTTCTCTGAACAAACCAGGATGCCTATTGGTTGCCAGCATTGCAGCTTCAATAGCAACTGTCGATGAGCCGCACATTGGATTAATAAAAATTGAACGCTTATCCCACTTAGTAGCAAGCAATGTGGCAGCAGCAAGCGATTCCAGCATGGGCGCTTTGCCGGGAATTTTTCTATAACCATGCTTGGCAAGGGTTTCACCCGATGTATCAATAAATATTTCAGCATTTTCATTCCGCCAGAATAAATGAATTACTGCACCTTCTAATGCAGAACCAGAGTTCGGTCTGCCGCCGGTTTTATTCCTCATCCTGTCAACAATAGCATCTTTCACTTTTACATTTGCATATAAAGAGTTATTTACACTTGGATTCTCAACATTGCTAGTGATAGAAAAATAAGTATCATTGGAAAGAAGATTTTCCCATGGCATTTGAAGTAAAATTTTATACACATCTTCAGGATGGTTGGCAGAAAATTCTTTTAAAGAATACAGAACCTGGCTGGCACAACGAAGATTTAAATTCAGGCGGATGCAATCATTCATTGTACCCGATAATTCTACCCCGGTGTGAAAAGTTCTGACAGGTGTAAATCCTAATTCAATAATTTCTTTTTCAAGATAAATTGATAAGCGCTTGCTGCAGGTAACAATTATGCGGCTTGCTGTTACAGAGAGATTTTTTAATTCCATCATCAAAAAAAATTAATCTTACATCGAAGGTATCATTCTGTTGTTTTGCATTTGTAATTATATTTACACTTAACAGCAATAATTATGACACGCAACTTTTATTTACTGATTATAACAATTTTATTTGTGGTA
>JALYYX010000260.1 GCA_030946075.1 Bacteroidota bacterium
TATGATTCAACAATAAATAAACGGTTATCTTCTGTGGCAAAATCTATCTGGTAAATGGTACCACGCGGTAACATTAAATAATCTCCATAGCCAAATAGCAATTCGCCGTATTGTGTTTTTAAAATGCCGCTTCCTTCATGCACAAATATCATTTCATCAGCATCCGCATTTTTATAGAAGTAATCTTTCATGCTTTCCAGAGGAGCAGCTAACACAACATGGCAATCATTATTAACCAAAATGGGCTTACGGCTTTTTAAAAAATCTTTTTGTGGCTTTATTTTAAATCCCTGAAAGCTTCTATGCTTAAGCATTTTTTCTTCTGCAATAGTTGGAGAAACATCAAATGGTTTTTCCGTTTTTGTTATTTGTGTAGGAGGATGATTATGATATAATAAAGAAGAATCTGAAGAAAATCCTTCAGTAGAAAATAATTGTTCTGAATATAATGTACCATCAGGCTTTCTGAATTGTGTATGTCGTTTATGTGGAATGGAACCTGATTTATAATACTGTGGCATATAACAATTTTAAATAAGAAGTATGAAGCAGGATGTATGAAATCCTGTGTAAATTTAATTAGTTTTATCAACTTGCCTACCGGCAGGCAGGTCTTACTACTTATCTCTTACTTTGTACTTCAATGACCAAAATCGGACTTATATCAGACACTCACCATTATCTCGACGAACAAATTTTTGAGCATTTTAAAAACTGTGATGAAATATGGCATGCCGGCGATTTTGGTACAGTGGAAATTGCTGATGAGTTAAAAAATATTAAGCCATTGAAAGGCGTTTATGGAAATATTGATGGCTATGATATAAGAAGTGTTTATCCTGAAAAATTAATATGGAAATGTGAGGATGTAAATGTATTTATGACACATATCGGTGGCTATCCTCCAAAATATAATCCCAAAGTAAAAAAAGAATTGCTCGCCCATTCCCCCCAACTTTTTATCAGTGGGCATTCACATATTTTAAAAGTAATGTACGATCCTGCTATTGAATGTCTGCATATAAATCCCGGCGCAGCCGGCAAATACGGATGGCATCTAGTAAGAACGATTATTCGTTTTACTATTGATAAAAAAGAAATTAAGGATTGTGAAATCATTGAGCTAAGTAAAAAATAATACCACAACATTACCTGATAAAAATTATGCAGCTAAATTTGCTTTATGCGGAAAAAGGAAGTTTTATTTTTTTTAGCTATCGGTATAGGTTTGTTTTCTTGTAATTCAGGTGATGAAAAATCTTCTACGTCGCCAAGAGCAAATAATCTACAACAGTTAATCGATCTAAAAAGAGATGTTGAAAAATATCCTGATTCTTTGCAGGCAATAGAAAAATTAATTCAATATTACAGTGATAATGGAGAATATGATTCTGCGATTGCGATAACAGATAAGGCAATTAAGAAAGATTCCAACAGGGCTGATCTTTGGGACATAAAAGCAACATTGCATTTTGAAAATGGAGACACCATAAATTCTATAAAAGCTTTTGAAAAAGCAATTAATATTTATCCTTTGCCTGAATACATTATTTCGTTGGGAACAATATATGCGCAAACAAAAAACCCAAAGGCATTAACCCTTGCTGATGCATTAATCTTTGCAAACAAAGCACAGGCACAGAAAGAAGCTATCTTTATTAAAGGTTTATATTATAATTATACCGGCAATAAAAAGAAAGCAATAAATTTATTTGATAGTTGTATCCGCATGGATTATACTTATATGTTTGCGTACAGGGAAAAGGCTATTGCTTTGTATGATTTGGGAAAATATGAAGAGGCTATACAGGTGCTTACAAAAGCAGTTACCGTCCAAAATAATTTTGATGAAGGATATTACTGGATGGGAAAGTGTTATCAGAAATTAAATAAAAAAGATGAGGCCATTCAGAGTTATCACACAGCATTGATGTATGATAAAGATTTTATAGAAGCAAGAGATTCGCTTAAGGTATTGGAGGGAAAATAATCAGATGTGCAAATGAATAAGCTATAAACTACAACCACTAACTACAAACTATAAACATGCCCTTAATTGCTCCATCACTTTTATCTGCTGATTTTTTAAAGCTTGGTGAAGAATGTAAAATGCTTAACGACAGTCAGGCAGATTGGTTTCACCTGGATGTTATGGATGGACGTTTTGTTCCTAACATTAGTTATGGTATGCCCATCATTGCACAAATTAGAAAAACAACTTCTAAAATTTTTGATGTGCATTTAATGATAGTAGAGCCTGAAAAATATGCAGAAGATTTTAAAAAAGCCGGCGCAGATATTCTTACTGTTCATTATGAAACGTGCAAACATTTACACAGCAACATTCAGCAAATAAAAACCCTTGGAATGCAAGCTGGCGTTGCCCTTAACCCACATACTCCTGTTAAGTTTTTAAAAGATATTCTGGCAGATATTGATTTAGTTTTAGTGATGAGTGTTAATCCAGGTTTTGGAGGACAAAGTTTTATTCCGCATACTATTGAAAAAATAAAGCAGTTAAGAAAGATGATCGATGATGCAGGATTAAAAACAAAAATAGAAGTTGATGGAGGAATAACTTTACAAAATGCAAAACAAATTGTTGATGCAGGTGCAGATGTTTTGGTTGCCGGCAACACAGTTTTCAAATCAGAAAACCCTGCAGCAACTATTGCGGCATTAAAAGCAATTTAAAAAACATTCGCAAGACATCTCAGGAATATGTAAAATTATTTTTAAATAAGTAGCAATTTTGATACCTTTATATGAAAGTAAGAGATGTTATAAAAGCTATTGAAAAAGATGGCTGGCATGAAGTTGCGCAGGCTGGAAGTCATAAACAATATAAACATCCGGTTAAAAAAGGTAAGGTAACAATCCCTTACCATAAAGGAAAAGATATTCCAATCGGAACTTTAAAATCGATTTTTAAACAGGCGGGTTTAAAATAATAAAAGATGAAAAAAAAAGAATTAATAATTGAAAAAGATAAAGCAGGTAAATATTGGGGACGTGTTCATCATGAGGACAATCTTATTGTTGAAAATGGGAAAACGGTTGAACAAATTGAATCAAATATGAAAAAACTTTTAAAAAAATTTCATGGATTGCAACCAGATGAGATCACATTTGAACACAGTTATGACTTGACAGCGCTTTTTGAGAAACTTAATTTTTTAAAAATATCTACAATTGCAGAATATGCACAAATGAACCCGACATTATTGCGACAATATGTTTCAGGTGTTAAACATCCTTCAAAAACGCAGGCTTTAAAAATTGAGAATGCAATAAAAACTTTAGGCAGGCAAATGATAAAGCTTGAAGTATATGCAGCATAATAGTTCAACTCAGAGCATGAATTTCCGATCCATCCCATTTATTCCAAAGTTCACAGTTCTGATAATTATTCTATTTATTTCTGCAATCACTTTCGCACAAAAAAAATCTGCATTCGTTAGCGGTAAAATAATTGATGAAAATGAAAATCCTATTCCAAAAGTTTCAGTAACAATATTAGGCAGGCAAACAGGCATCATCACCTCTGATTCGGGAACATTTAAAATTTCTGTTCCGGTTGATAAAGCTTTTGCACTTGTATTTTCTTCAACAGGCTACAGAGGTGAACAAAGAAATTTTTATTTAAGTGATGGTGAAAA
>JALYYX010000265.1 GCA_030946075.1 Bacteroidota bacterium
TTGCATTACTTTTTAAATGCTTGCAAATAATGTTTGCAAATTCAAGATCTTCTTTTTCATGTTGCGTTGAATTTCTTCCACCCACTTCTTTCCACTCTGCAAAATTTCCCTCATCAGTTTGTTGAGACAGTGTTCCGTTTAAAATAGATTTTGATTGATACGAAATTTTAACCGATTTTTTTTGTTGCAGAAGAATTCGATTTTTTTTGCTTTTTAATATTTGCAAAGCATCATCATCAAAGGAAGGCGCAATCAAAACTTCAAAAAATAATTCATTAATGGCGGATGCAGTTTCGGAATCAATTTTCATTGTTGAAATAAGAATACCACCAAAAGCACTTTCCGGATCTCCCTGTAAAGCGGCCTCCCATGCCATTTTCAGGATTGGTCTGCAGGCAACGCCGCATACGTTGGTATGTTTAATAACAGCAAATGTTGGCTGCGTTTCTATTTTTAGATCTGTTATTAAATTTAATGCCGAGTCAATATCAACTAAGTTATTATAAGAAAGTTCCTTGCCATTTAATTGAAGAAAGTTTTCGTTTATGTCTCCATAAAAAATTGCCTGTTGATGAGGATTTTCTCCATAACGTAATACTGTTTTTGATGTTTTAAATGGATTTGGAAAGCTGGTTTGATTAAAATAATTTGATATCATTAAGTCATATCCTGTGCATACATCAAAAGCTTTTATAGCAAAAGTTTTTCTTTGCTCTAATGTTGATTCTCCATTTTGTTCAGAAAGAATGTTTTCTAATTCAGGATACGCTGTTTTTTCTGCGACAACAAGCACATCATTAAAATTTTTTGCTGCCGCTCTTATCATTGAGGGTCCTCCAATATCAATTTTTTCTATGATCAATTTTTCATCAGATACAGATTGTACAGTTTCTTCAAAAGGGTATAAATCAACTATTACTAAATCTATTTCAGGGATATTATACTGTTCCATTTCATCATGGTCTTTTTTGTCATCTCTTCTTCCAAGGATGGCCCCAAATACTGATGGGTGGAGTGTTTTAACCCTTCCGCCTAAAATAGCAGGGTAAGAAGTAAGCGATTCTACTGAAGTGCATTTAATGCCTAAACTCTCAATAAAATTTTGTGTACCTCCTGTAGAATAAATTTTTATGTTTAACGAATGAAGCAACTGAACAATATTCTGCAACCCATCTTTATAAAAAACCGAGATGAGTGCGGATTTGATTTTTTTATTCATGTGCAGATTGGAAAAATATTTACAGATCACTTACAAATGCTCCTTCTTCAGGAACAGAAAAGCAGCGCAAATGTAATTGTTCGCAATCTTTTTTCCATTTATCAATTTTCCACAAACTGTTAGATCCGTCAAAAATAATTTGATCGCACTTGAAAATATTTGCAAGTTGCGAAATGTATAGTTTTGGATTTTTACTAATGATAATATAATCGACATTTATTTTTTGTTGCACCGCTTCTATTTCTATTGGCTTATCAATTAGTAATATTTTTTTATCATTGAATTGATAAAAGTTATTATACCGGTGCAATGGCGAAATCTGGTCAACTTTTTTATTTAATTGCAATGCAATTCTTCCGGGTTTTAGATGGAAATTTTGCAACATTCCTTCTTCCATCAAAACCGAATCGCCGATGAATTTGTATTCATTAGCATTTATGAAATCAATTGCCTCATGTTGAGGAACATTATAAACAATTAGTTTTTGCTGCTGAAACGTTTGCCACTTAGTATATGCTGTTAAAGCGGTAAATACAAACAGCGTGAACATGGATAACTTGAATGCAAATTTATTTTTATTGAGCAGCCAAAAGCAAATACAAAATACTAAACAATATAGGAGTAGAGTAGAAATAACTGATGCTGCAACCCCGTCCCATAATGAAAATGGAAGACTATTTATAAATAATACTGTTGCATTCATTAGCCATACGATAACTGACACAACCTTGCCTATATATGAGACAATAAAAACCGAAAAGGAAGAAATTATTAAAACAATTTCAGCATATAGAATTATTGTGGCAAGCGGTACTACTATTAAATTAGTTATGAAAAATAAAACGGGAAACTGGTGAAAGTAATAGAGGCATGCAGGAAAAGTAAAGATTTGTGCTGCTATAGCAACAGTCATCAATTGCCATACTTTATTTAAAAGTTTATTTTTAATATAGATTTTTTTATAAATTGGTTTTTGAAAAGTTATAATACCAATAATTGCAAAATAAGATAGCTGAAAACCTACATCCCATAATAAATATGGATTATAGCAGAGCAGCAAAAATGCTGATGCCGCAAGGGAATTAAAT
>JALYYX010000294.1 GCA_030946075.1 Bacteroidota bacterium
GGCGTCATGTTCCATTCTTTGTGGTTAACAGGCTTACCAAGCTTATGAATATTTTCGAGGTACTGCCATTTGCGACCATTCAAAATATTTTGTGCGTACGAGTTTTTATCAATTTGTAATGAAGAAAAATCTCTCCATTGATCAGGATAGCCAACTTTGGGATGAATGGCATTTAGTTTTAGCAAGGCCTTCTGTTTTGTTTGCGGGCTCATCCAATCTAATTTAGCAATGCGTTCACGGTATGCCTGGCGAATGGCTTCAACCATATCTACGTAACGTTTTTTATTTGCTGCCGGAAAATATTCTTTCACAAATAGTTGCCCTAATAATTCACCCATTAATCCATTTTCTGTATCCAGCACTCTTTTCCATCTTGGTAACTGCTCTTTGCGACCTGATAATACTGTTCCAAAAAATCTAAAATTTTCTTCATCAATTTCTTTATTAAGGTAAGGCGCCATCGCAGAGATCAGTTTCCATTGCAGATAAGCTTTCCAATCTTCAACACTAAATTGGGTTAAAGCTTTATCAACCGCTTTGTAATATTCCGGCTGACCAACAATTACCGTATCAACTCCCACAATTCCCATCTTTGGCAACAAATCATTCCAGTTAATACCCGGCGTTAATTTATTGAGCTGAGCCACCGTCATCTTGTTATAATTTTTGTAAGGATCTCTAAGCGCTACAAGATTGCGGCTACTGTCTGCAAAAAACTTTTCTATATTAAAAACAGATTTTGCTGCAGAAGGATCATTCATTCCTGAAAGACTAAGCATTGTGGGAAGGTGCTTTTGCGCATAGTCATCTCTAATTTTAGAAGTACGAGAATCAGTTTTAAAGTAATAATCCCGGTTGGGTAAACCTATCCCGGATTGCCTGAAATGCAACATCATTTTTACGCTGTTCTTTGCATCCTGCCCTACGCCGATACCAATAAAGTTACGTACCCCGATTGTTGTAAAATAGGCAGCAGCATCCAGCACATCCTGCTTTGTTTTAATTTTGTCTATCCTTTCTAACTGGGGTTTGATGGCATTTATTCCAATTTTTTCTATGGCAACAGAATCTAAACCGCTGTAATAAAAATCGCCGATCTTCTGAGTACTGGTACCTTTTGCAGCCTTTACTTTTTCTGCATCTTCATTTATTTTTCTTAATCTTTCTCTAAGGTCATCTCCTACAACATTTCCAATTCCCCAACTGGAATAAGCCGCCGGTATAGGATTTCTTTTTATCCATCCACCATTAGCGTACATAAAAAAATTATCACCGGGCTTTACTGACTGATCAAGATTTTGATAAACAGGATCATTCTTCTTTTTTATTTGTGCGTTTGTTGATGAATAAGTTATTAAAGTGACAACTAAAAAGCTAATGAAAATTTTCTTATAATTCATATTTGTGGTGTTTAAAATTATATTATTCACGAAGTTACTTATTACAATCTTTAAAAGAAATTTGCTCTTTCACCGTATTTATAATTGTACAGGTAAAAAAAAAGATAGTGTGCTGTTATACTTTTAATTTTTACATTTAACTAATGAAATATTCACTACTTATTATTTCCCTCTTTTTTTCTTTCGTCACTTTAGCACAAAAAAATACTGCTGATAAATATATTTTTCCGATGAAAAAACTGAAATAAAACTTTTTGATTTCATTTTTTTGAATTCTAAAAATTTACTATTACTTTTACTTTGCCCCCCAAAATAAACAATCAATCTCTTGTATTACTATTTATAATCTTGTTTTAGTCTATCCATAATCTATAGAAAAGCATAGTCATCACAAAAATTTGAGCTATGTCTTTATCATGCAGAATATGTTTATTGATAATTTTCTTATTTATAAAGAACGAAGGCTTTTCTCAGCCTGCAACTTCAGCTACTGTATCTGCTTCTGTAGTATCAGAACAAATTGGGATTGAAACCTCCGTGGATGCAACTTTAAAAGACGCCGGAAAAAATGAATCAATAAAAATAAATCTGAATAGCCTTCCGGAAGTTTGTTTTAGTATTGTTGGCAGTGAGTTTGCATATTCCATTACCTGTTCATCTTCTTTGCTTACAATAAATAAAAAATATGATGACAAAAACTCTTATATATTTCATCAGTCTTTAAATTTGCCTGCAGAACCTGTAACAATTACTATCAATTACAATTAAATTTCATAGTAAACCTGCTATCATTTTATAGCAGTTAAGGTAAATCTCCTTATTACTATTTGGGTATTTTTTCTAATTCATCACAATTTATTTCTAATTACTCCGTTTTAAGGCGAAATAAGGAATACACTAAAAAAAACGTAATCAATTAAATTTATTAATAAACCTCAAACCAAAAATGAAAAAAACAACAAAAACTAAATTATTGGCAATAGTAGTGTTACTAACATGCTTTGCCGGTACATCATTTGCACAAGCAACTGCAACCGCAACAGCAACAGCAACTATTGTAACACCCATCAGTATTTCAAAAACGGCAGACATGAGCTTTGGTAATATTGCAGTGTCCGCCTCTACCGGTGGTACTGTAGTATTAGCTCCTGCTGGCACGAGAACAAGTACTAGTGGCGTTACACTCCCCGCAACTGCCGGAACGGTTACTGCGGCTGCATTTACTGTAAACGGTACGGGAAGTTATACCTATGCTATAACATTGCCCTCAACAACAACGTTGACCAGGGTATCAGGTACAGAGACTATGACGGCAAATGCTTTCACCAGCAATCCATCCGGAACCGGCGCATTAACTGGTGGCACTCAGGCTTTGGCTGTAGGTGCAACATTAACCGTTGCTGCTGCTCAGGTTGCAGGTACGTATAATTCTACTGCTTTTAATGTAACCGTTAATTACAATTAAAATTATTTTTTAAGAAGTGCCGCTCTAAAGCGGTATTTCTTTTACTAAAATTTTTTTACTTTTTCTTCGTTATTAAAATATTGCCCTAACAAATTTTAAAATGAATCTTCCATGTTCTCCAAAAAGCTATTCGAATTACAACAGGATAAAAAATTTTATATTTTACTAATATTTTTTTCTTTTACATTATTTGCCAAAAATGTTGCACAGGGAAATTTGTTGGTTACACCTAAACGGGTGGTATTTGATGGTTTAAAAAGATCAGAAGAATTAAACCTGGCAAATACAGGAAATGATAGTGCAACATATATAATTTCATTTATTCAAATAAGAATGAAAAATGATGGATCTGTGGAAACTATTACAGAACCAGACTCTGCTCAAAATTTTGCTGATAAATACCTAAGGATTTTCCCCCGGAGAGTTACACTGGCACCCAATGAAGCTCAGACAGTAAAAGTGCAGGCTACCAAAACGAATGAATTAGAACCAGGTGAATATCGTTCTCATTTATATTTTAGAGCAGTACCTAATGAAAAGCCTTTAGGCGAAAAAGAGCAAACAAAGGATTCCTCAATTTCAGTAAAGCTCATCCCTATATTTGGAATTTCATTACCGGTAATTGTCCGCCAGGGTGAATCTACTGCTAAATTACATTTATCCAATGTACTCTTCAATATCGAAAACGATTCTACTCCATTATTAAAACTTACTTTTAACCGGATAGGAAATATGTCAGTGTACGGAGATGTGACTGTAAATTATATTTCACCAAATGGAAAAATAACCAAGGTAGGAAGTGTAAAAGGCCTTGCTGTTTACACACCCAATACTATTAGAGATTTTCATTTAGTGCTGGATAAAAAATCTGGTATAAACTATCATACAGGCAAACTGCAGGTAGTATATACAGATGATTCCCCAAAACCGGCAAAACTTGCGGAAGAAGAAATGGTATTGAAATAATATTGGCTTTTTTAATTCACTTCTCGCTTTTCTTTTTCACCTTACATAATGTCAATTTTTATCTGTAGAGGGTTTACAATAATATTTTTATAATAACGTTTATAAGCCATCTACTTTCACCCTATCTTGTAGATACCAATATCCATGAATCAATTATCCGTGCTGCGATGCATTTGCCCACGAAAATTTACCCAATGCTTTTCCGGAACGCAATTAAAATTAATTTTATTACTTATTATTTTTATTATTGCGGATTCAAATACATTTTCGCAGGTTGGTATAAGCAGCACTTCAATTACACCTGATGCTTCTTCAATATTAGAATTAAGATCAACATCAACAGGGTTTCTTCCACCAAGAATGACCACCACTCAAAGAGATGCAATTGTGTCTCCTGCAACAGGTCTTCTTATTTATAATACTACTACTAACCAATTAAATTATTATACAGGATCTGCATGGCAGCTGGTAAGCAGCGGAGGTACATCGGGAACAGTAACTTCTGTTTCGGTATCAACGGCCAATGGCATTTCCGGAACCGTTGCAAATTCAACAACAACGCCGGCAATAAGTTTATCTCTTGGAGCTATTACACCATCATCAGTTGCAGCAACTGGAACCGCCGGTACTGGTTTTGTGGAACTTCAAACTCAATCATCAAACCCTGCTGTTGGAGCTGCAAATTCTATAAGATTATTCAGTAATTCATTAGGGGGATTTTCATGGGTAAAAGCTACGGATGGTTTTTCAAGATCATT
>JALYYX010000306.1 GCA_030946075.1 Bacteroidota bacterium
AAACTCTTTTCTTTAGCAACTTCATGTATTGCCTTTTTTCTTGCAGTAATTAAATCATTTGCATAAATACTTACCTCTTCAATAAATGTTTCCATCAATGCATAAGTTGATCTAACCCTGTCTGCAAAATGTTTCAGCATATGCGTTTCAGGCATAAAAGCAATTGTTTGAAACAATGTTGCATAGCCTGATGAATATCTCGGAGGATCATAAAATTGTACCATTCCATTATCAGGAGACGATCTTTCAAAGTCAACATAGGGCGTCATTTCCCAACCTTTTTTTGTCATGCCTTTAAATAATTCAGGCTCAAATTTTTCTTTTAACCAGTTACCGAGAACCGTGCCTAACTTATCATACTGGGTAGTCAGTAACGTCATTGTATATTTATAATCTGCCCCATCGCTAACATGGTTATCAATTTGAATGTCAGGATTTAAATAATGAAATAGTTGCGTAAAGCTCCTTGCATTTTTAGTGTCAGCTTTTGTGAAATCCCTGTTCAGGTCAAGGTTTTGCGCATTGCCTCTAAAACCATATTCAACAGGTCCATTTTGGTTGGCTCTTGAAAAACTATTTCTGTTTAAACACCCGCCAATGTTATAAACAGGGATAAAAGCCAGGACAACATTATCAGGTAATTTAATTTTATTATTTGCAATATCTCTTACCAGCATCATACTTGCATCAATACCATCCGGCTCGCCGGGATGTATGCCGTTGTTAATGAGGATAACCACTTTATTTTGTTTGTGCCATTGATGAGGGTCAAACTTTCCATCATTGCTTATTAATACCAAATGCAAAGGGTATCCTGCATCTGTAGGGCCCATTTCTTTCATTAATATTTTGGAAGAAGATTTATCTAAATTTTTATAAAATTCAATTGCCTGTAAATAAGTTGCAGATTCTTTTCCATTGCTTTTTTCAAATGGTGTTTGTTGTGAAAAGGAGCAGAATGTAATGAGAGAAAATATAAAGAAGTAGAAAAAGAATTTCATAAAAATTATTTAGTATATTTTTTTGCCACCATCTTTAGGTCGTGGAAAATGGGGAATACGATTTTTGGCTTTATCCAAAATAATAAAATTAGGCTAAAGCCCTCACAATTTTATTTGTACTCCGTCCTAAAGGACGGAGCTATTAATATCCGTGTTACAACACTTTCAATCGATGAAGATCTGGAATAACATAAATAAAAAAGCGTCTCTTTTCAGAAACGCCTTTAAAATTCTTTTCAGAAATTTATTTTGCCAGTGTGTTTACGCCTTTGGTAAGTTTTCTTTTTAAATTAGCCGCTTTATTTTTATGGATGATACCACGTTTTGCTAATTTATCGATCATCGATGCAACTGCCGGTAATTTTTCTCCTGCACCTTCTTTGGTATCAATTGCTTTCAAATCACGGATTGCGTTACGGGTAGTTTTTCCGTAATATCGATTGCGTTCTCTGCGCTTTGTTGATTGCCTTACATCTTTTTTGGTAGCTGCGTGATTAGCCATGAAATTTTTATTTTTTGGGAGGCAAAGATAGGATTTATACTCACAAAAACAACCGATATTTGCAGTTATTTATGAAAGATTTTTCCTACATAACCAATCAACATCCTGCCTATATTGAAAATCTATACAACGATTATGTAAAAAATCCGGAAACCGTTGATGCAGATATTCGGAAATTTTTTCAGGGTTTTGATTTTGCTGTCTCTCAGGGCAATGCACAGAATGGAACTTCAATTGCTGCAAAGCCTGTAGACATATCAGACTTAAATCTTGATAAAGAATTTGGTGTTTACCAATTAATAGAAGGCTACCGCAGAAAAGGCCATCTTATTTCAAAAACAAATCCTATAAGAGAAAGAAAGGACAGAAATGCAAATCTTGATCTGAAATATTTCGGTTTAACTGATGCGGACCTTCAAACAAAATTTGTTGCAGGTAAATTTATCGGGCTTGAAACTACAGATCTGCAAACCATTATAGATCGTTTAAAAAAATGCTATACTGAATCTTTGGGGGTTCAATATGCTTACATATCTGTCCACGAAAAATTAGAGTGGGTGCGTAATGCTGTTGAAAATACAATGCTGCAGCCTGTTTCATTAGAACAAAAAAGAAGAATTCTTCAAAAACTAAATGAAGGGGTGATGTTTGAGAAATTTCTTCACACAAAATATATCGGGCAAAAAAGGTTTTCTCTTGAAGGCGGTGAAACAACAATTGCTGCATTGGATGCGATAATAAATACTGCTGTTGATAATAATGTTCAGGAAGTTGTTATTGGAATGGCACACAGAGGAAGATTAAATATTCTGGCAAATATTCTTGGTAAAACATACGAACAAATATTTACAGAGTTTGAGGGAACATCCACACCTGACACAACTATGGGAACGGGTGATGTGAAATATCATTTGGGTTTCAGCAGCGAAGTGGAAACTGCTAACGGCAAAAAAGTTCATTTAAAACTGTGCCCTAATCCATCGCATCTTGAGGCTGTAAACCCTGTAGTGGTGGGCTTTGCCAGGAGTAAGGCCGATGTAATTTATGAAAGTGATTATGATAAAATTCTTCCTATTTTAATTCATGGCGATGCCTCCGTTGCAGGGCAGGGAATTGTTTATGAAGTTTTACAGATGAGCAAACTGAAAGGATATTATACCGGCGGAACAATTCATTTTGTTATCAATAATCAAATTGGTTTCACAACAGATTTTGATGATGCAAGAAGTTCGGATTATTGCACTTCAATTGCCGCAATGGTGCAGGCGCCAGTATTTCATGTGAATGGTGATGATGCCGAGGCAGTGGTTAAAGCATCTCAAATCGCAATGCTATATCGGCAGGAATTTAACAGCGATATTTTTATTGATATGGTTTGTTACCGCCGCTGGGGACATAATGAAGGTGACGATCCAAAATTTACGCAGCCCGGTTTATATGCATTAATTGAGAAGCAACCAAACCCAAGAGAAGTTTATACAAAATGGCTGATGATGCATGGAGAAGATGAGGCTGCTGATCTTGCGAAAGAAATGGAAAAAAGATTCTGGAGCGATTTGCAGGAAAGATTGGATGAAATAAAACAAAATCCTCTTCCATACACTTATCAAAAACCTGAGCTTTGGTGGCAAAGTCTGAGAAGGGCTACAGCAGCGGATTTTGATAACTCTCCAATAACAGCAATCAGTAAAGAACAGGTTGAAAAATTATTTAATGGGATTATGATTTTACCTGAAGGTTTTAAGCCTTTGAAAAAAGTTGAAAAAATATTGAATGATAAAATAAAATTATTTAATGATGAAAAAAAGCTGGATTGGGCTACGGGAGAATTACTTTCTTATGCAAGTATTTTAGCAGATAAAAAAGATGTTCGCATGAGCGGACAAGATGTGCAAAGAGGAACTTTCAGCCATCGTCATGCTGTTTTGCGTGACGAAGGTAATGATGGATTTTATAACAGATTAAGCAGAATTGGAGATGGGCAAGGTAAATTCAGAATCTACAATTCCTTGCTGAGTGAGGCTGCTGTACTGGGGTTTGAATATGGTTATGCAATGGCAAACCCAAATACCTTGGTTTTATGGGAGGCACAATTCGGTGATTTTGCAAATGGCGCACAAACAATAATTGATCAATTTGTTGTTGCCTCAGAACAAAAATGGCAGCGCATGAACGGTGTGGTCCTTTTATTGCCTCATGGCTATGAAGGGCAAGGCCCGGAACATAGCAGTGCACGGATGGAAAGATTTTTACAAATGTGTGCCGAACTTAATATGGTGATCACTAACATCACTACTTCAGCAAACTATTTTCATGCAATGCGCCGGCAGCTGGCATGGCCTTTTAGAAAACCTTTGATAGATTTTTCTCCAAAAGCAAATCTTCGTCATCCCGGAAGTTTTAGCCATATTGATGAATTCACTTCAGGCAGTTTTAAAGAATTAATTGATGACAGTTTTATAATAAATGCTGACGAAGTGAAAAAAGTTTTATTCTGCAGCGGAAAAATTTATTTTGACCTCGCAGAAAAACAAAATAAACAAAATAAAAAAGATATTGCAATTATTCGGATGGAGCAGATATACCCTTTACCATTAAAACAACTGGAAGAATTGTATAAAAAATATAGCAAGGCAATTTGGTACTGGGTACAGGAAGAACCTTTAAACATGGGAGCATCCTCATTCTTACTAATGAATTTAAAAACTATGAATTATGGTATAATAGGTCGCCAGCCAAGCGCTTCCACTGCTACAGGTTATGCAAAGGTGCATGTTCAGGAGCAGAAAGAAATTATTGAAACTGCATTCAGCGTTTGATACTATTTTTCTACCTCATTTCTTTTCTTTCTATAATCTTTAATCTTTTTCACACTATAAGCTACGCCCGCTGCTGCTAAAATAGAAAGCCCTCCATCCACCGGAACTACATCGGGAT
>JALYYX010000307.1 GCA_030946075.1 Bacteroidota bacterium
TTATACCAGATTGATGCATATAATTCATTTGGATTTTTTGGATTAATATCCATATCAACAGCACCGGAATTAGCATCAACAAATAAAGTTTGTTTCCATGTTTTTCCACCATCAGTAGTTTTGTAAACACCTCTTTCTTTATTAGGAGAATACAAATGGCCGAGTGCTGCAACCCATGCAATATTTTTATCAGTAGGGTGTAGCAATATTTTACCAATGTGTTGACTTTCGGGCAAACCAAGGTATTGCCATGATCTTCCTTTATCATTGCTTTTATAAACGCCAATACCAGAATAAGAAGAGCGGCTGCTATTTGCCTCGCCGGTACCAACCCAAATTTCATTTGTTTGCCAGTTAACCGCTATATCACCAATGCCTGTTACATCTTCCTTATCAAAAATGGGTGTAAAGCTTTGCCCATTGTTGGTTGTATGCCATAAGCCTCCTGTGGCATACGCTAAATAGAATTCCGTAGGGTCAGATGGATTTACATCCATGTCAACAACACGTCCGCTCATAATGCTTGGGCCAATATTTCTAAATTTTATATCTTTTAAAACTGATCTTTCATCAAGCAATTTTCTCTTTTTCAATCCGTTTAATCTTTCTTCTGCAGTACTTGCCTTTATTTGTGCAGCAGAAAATAAAAAGGTTAAAGTTGTTACAAAGGTGAGTATGAGCCCCAAACAAAATCTTGTTATTTGAGTAAATTTGAAAAGCAATTTCATTTTAATATTTTTTATGAAAAATAAGATTTTAAAAATACAAAAGTTAGCAATCATCTTTATACTGATGTTGTTTTGTTATAACTCTTTTGCACAATATAAAACATACGAGCTAAGCATTAAAAGAGATACAATAAATGCTGTTGATAAAAAAGATCAAAAGCAAGGCAAGTGGATAATTAAAACTGCACCTTTAAGAGGTGAACCTGGTTATGAGGAAGAAGGTATTTTTAAAAATGATAAAAAAGAAGGTATCTGGCGGCGTTATAGTTCAAGCGGCGATCCTATTGCGATAGAAAATTATAGGTTTGGAGGAAAAGATGGATTGCAACAATATTTTACACCTATGGGTGATCTGATACGGGAAGAAAACTGGAGGGCTTATAATCCCGATGCACCTTTTGATACAATACCCATTTATGGAAAGGATAATAATGAAATACTAAAATACAAGCTTGTAAAGGCAGAACAATACAGTATAAAACATGGTGCATTTAAATTTTACGATGCCCGTACCGGAAGAATTTTAAGAACTGAAATGTATGACCACAATGCTTTACAAAAAGACCCTGAACCTGAAGTTGTAATTACTGCGGATAAAAAGAAAGTAAAGCCCAAAGAAGTGCTTGAATTTGAAAAGAAGAACAGTGGCAAAAAGAAAGTAAAACTCAGGCAAGGGCAAACAGGGCTATAATGTTTTAAATTTTGTGAGCAACAAAAAACTTCTTAAAAAAAAGTAGCTGGAAGTTTACCGCATATCTCCAATAATCCCAGCCATGTTTACCGGGCCTTTCAATATATTCATGAGGAATTTTTAATGATAATAATTTTTGATGAAGTCTTCTGTTGCCTTCAATAAAAATATCATTAACACCATCATCAATAATTATTGCAAGTGAATCTGAAAGTTTATTTTCCACCATATTTATCATTGAATAATTTTTCCAGTTATTGGTATAATGAGATGTATCGCCCAGAACTTTTGTTATCTCAAATTTATTTTTTGATTCACTGAGATCAACTCCACCGCTCATACTGCCTGAAGCAGCAAAAGTTTTCGAATGCCTCCATGCGATAAACAAGGCACCATGCCCGCCCATACTTAATCCTGTAATAGCTCTATGATTTCTGTCTGCAATGGTTCTGTAAACAGAGTCAATGTAATGCGGCACCTCTGATGAAATATAAGTTTCATATTTCATTTTAGGATTTACAGGGCTATCAAAATACCAGCTTGCATTATCTCCATCGGGGCACACAATTAAAATATTATATTCATCAGCGTAATTTTTTATTTCAGGCACTTTCTTTATCCAGTTACTAAAATCACCTGCATAGCCATGTAATAAATACACAACAGGAAATCTTTCTTTATTCTTTTTGTAAGAAGAAGGTTTTACTACTACGCACCTGATATTTTTTTGCATGCTGTGGCTGAATATAAATATTGAATCTACTTTGGCAGCTTGTATTCCCAAACAAAAAATAAAAAATATGATGGCGAGAATTAATGTGTGTTTCATAGCATCAAAGCTATAACATCTGCAAAATAAAAAAGCCGTCCGTTTAGGGCGGACAGCTTTTAGTTAATCAGTAAGGAAGAAATATTAATTTATAACTGTGAGTTTTCTAGCTGTTGATTCGCCGCTTACTGTTCCTGTAATTCTTACTATGTAAGCGCCTTTTTGTAATCCATTAATTTCAACTGAATTACTGTTGTTTAATAAAATTGATTTTACAAGGCGGCCGGAGTTATCCAGTAACTGAACATTTGTAGGCTCATTTAAATCTGTGATAGTGATTTTCGCTTTACCAAAACTTGGGTTAGGGAAAAGAATGAAATCAGATTTGCCTGAGAAAGATTTTACAGCTTTAATATCACTGTAGCTAACTTCTCCATTTAGTTTTAGAATTTTAAGTCTGTAGAAACTAACTGTTTTAGATGTGTTAGTTCTGTCAACGTATGAATAAGACTGAGTAGTGTTGCTGTTAACATGGCTTGCCAGTGTACCAATAGTTTGGAAATTTGAATTATCAAATGATCTTTGAATTTCAAAATTGCCTGCATTTGTTTCATTCTCGGTTTTCCAGTTTAAGTTTATTGAAGAGCCATTGCGATCAATTAAAAAGGCGCTAAGCGTAATTGGCATTGGGCCACCTTGAGGAGTAATATCTATAACATACTTTGTATCTTGCTGAACGCATGTTGTGCCTTTTCCAAAATCAAGAAAAACACGATATTGCTGGCTTGGGTCATATGGTTTTTGAAAAGCAATAGTTCCGCAATTTTGTGCGCCCTCTGCATGAATGGGAATTGTGTTTTTCCCATAATATTCTGAAGGAGATGGAGCTTGTACAGAATTATAAGAAGCTGCCACAATATATAAATCAACAGTGGTTGCACATTTTAATTCCTTATGAGATTCGCATCTTAAATTAGCATCAAAAGCCCATAAGTTAAAACACACTGACATTGTAGCCCCCTGTGGCTGTGTAGGAGGAAATACGATATTCCCTGGGTTGTTGCCTCCAACACCAGGAGTAACAATTCCGCAATGTTCTTTACAATTATCCGCAGGGTTATTGTAAGTAGTTACACGATCACCCTGGCTAAGAATATATCCTGCAGGCAGTGAACAATTAGGAGCAGTTCCAAATGTTTGTGAATAGCTGTTTACTGTAAAAGCTAAAAGTAATGTTACAAGAAGTGTAAAATTTTTCATTTTTTTAAGTTTGAGAGGTTAAGTAATATGGCTTAACTCAGGATGGAATTACTCAGAGGAGTTTGTCGGGCAGGATATAGAATTTTCTATTTAGCGTAGAGAAAAACTTTATAAAAAATGAAATTGGAAGAATCGGAATTCAGAGGATGGTACTGGATAAATATTTTAAAAAATCAATGCAAAATTGAGATTGGAGAATACGGTGTTCAGAGGATGTTGAGGTAGCAAAAACTTTTGGTGTGGTGAATTCAAAGGAAATGGAAGGTTATAAAAATTAATAAACCCAGAGTGAGGATAAAGAGAATTTTTTTGTGAATTTCAGAGGATAAAAGTGGAGAGTTTTTTCTTGTATGCAGAACAAAAGTAGAAAGTGGAACTGAAAAATGCAAGTGTTTTGGAAAATATTTTTTAAAAAGGGATAAAAAAATCTTTATCCCCCTTAAAAAATACTAAACTTATTTGGTTTGCTTTTGCATAGGGATGCCGCCAAAGCTTTGCCCGCGGCCAGTTTGGCGGGATTTGTAAATTTGAAAGCGACTTGGGAAGGTGGTAACAGGCCACACATTATTACTCTCATCATTGATGGCAAAATTGTGCAATTGGTATTTGTAGGTTATGAAAAAGATGAAGAGGCAACATGGTGTTACTTTCAGGTTAATAATATTTTATCCGTAAAAAAAATTGATGTAAATGACAACTTGTTACTTGAGTATAAAAAAGAACAAATAAACCTTTTGCATGTAATTATAAATGGTATTAGAAAAAGCACTAAGCTAGATAATCATGAATCGAAAGTAAGTTTGGCTTTTTAATTGCTATATCAAAAAAAGGTATTTAGAAAATAAATTTTTTCATTTTAAAAAATAAAATTATGAGTGTAAATAGTAAACACATGGCAACCTTTTTATTAGGGGCCGCAACTGCATACGGAGCTTATAAATATTCAAAATTAAGCCCTGAAGAAAAAGAAAATTTAGTTAGCGGTATAAAAGAAAAAGCTAACAACTTAAAAGAGCAAGCAGGAGATTCTGTAGATAAGGCTAAGGATTTTTTCACAGAGTTAAAAACAAAAGGTGCTGATGCACTTAAAGAACATTTTCCCGGAGCAGAGGATTTTTTAAACCAC
>JALYYX010000321.1 GCA_030946075.1 Bacteroidota bacterium
ACTCGCCTGCAAATCCATCATGACCTAAAATCAATTGACCATTAGCTACAATGCCACTACCAACGCCTGTTCCAAGGGTAATCATAATAAAATCTTTCATGCCTCTTGCAGCGCCATACATCATTTCGCCAACTGCTGCAGCATTTGCATCGTTGGTTAATGCTGCAGGCATATTAAATTTTTCTGAAATTAAGTTCGCAATGGGAACAATGCCTTTCCATTTTAAATTGGGCGCAAACTCAATTGTCCCGGTATAAAAATTTCCATTAGGTGCCCCAATACCTATACCATGAAATTTTGATTTTTTTAATGAATTAATTACAGGGTAAAGTGTTTTATAAAGTGCCTCTACAAAAGAATTTATCTTTGGATAATCTTCAGTTTTCAATTCTCCTTTTTGTAAAATTTCACCACGATGATTTACAATACCATATTTTGTATTTGTACCACCAATATCAATACCAATGGCGAGTTCATTTGAAATATCCATCTTAAAACTTTTATATAATATTAAGCATTTGCTTCAAGAGCGCCTTCAGGTGAAGCTTCAATCACAACAGGTGAATCGTAATCTACCCCTTGTTTTCTTAAAATACCTTTTACTAAAAATGCGAATATGGCTAAGTATGCAAAACACACAACTGCAACCCAATAAGATTGGTGAATACCTGTGCCGGCAATATCAGATTTTGATTGAAGAAAATCTGCAAGCTTACCTTGTATAGGAGGAATAATTCCTCCACCAAGAATCATCATAATTAAAAAAGCGGAACCTTCTGTGGTATATTTTCCTAAGCCTGTAATTGATAAATTAAATATGCATGGCCACATGATAGAACAAAATAAGCCACCGCTTAAAAAAGAATAAATAGCAATTGTACCGGTGTTGAATAAACCAATCATCATTGCTGTTACTCCTAATAAACTAAAAATTAAAAGTGTTCTTGCAGGTTTATTCTGGCTTATGTAAAATGCAGCAATTTGTATCACCACACAAATACCATAATAGTATAAAGGGCTCATATCATTTTTCGCTAAAGTATTTACACCAATCACAACACCAAATGCAATAAGTGGTACTATACCTATTAATATTTTTTTTGTTTGCTCACTAAAATTAAAAGCAGGAATTGCTCCTGCCCATCTGCCTATCATTAAACTGCCCCAATACATAGAAACATATTTCGCAGCTTCTGAAGATTGGAAACCACCAAAATCTTTTTGTTTTAAAAGTTCACTTAAATTACTTACGATAGTAACTTCTACTCCTACATAAACAAAAATGGCAAGCATGCCTAAAACCAGTTGCGGATATTTCATTGCTCCCCATCCTTCAGGATTTTTAATAGCTCTCCAATTTGAAACAAGCAGGCTTACCACAACCACTGCCAGTGCCCCAAACAGCCATTTCATTCTATACGTTTCAATATTTAACCTTTCAGCAGCAGTAGCATTTGTAAGATCAGTTTTGTAACTATTAAATACAGGTACAAACATTATTATCAATAGTCCTGTAATAATTAATAAAGTGTACAAAGCCTTATTAGCTTTTTCTACTTCTTCTATTAAAATACCGGCGGGTACTTTTTTAGAAAAGTAAAATAAAGCAGCAGCGCCAAGAAACAGAACTCCTACACAGGCGTATAAAATAATTACTTTATCAAGCCCAAGGCTTTCAATTTGTTCTGACGTAAGTGCAGCTGTTGTACCAAATAAAGCCAGCGCTACAATGATAGGTCCAATCATAGTTCCAAAAGAATTAATACCTCCTCCTAAATTTACACGACTTGTTCCCGTTGAAGGATCACCCAGAGATATTGCAAAAGGTTGTGCCGCGGTTTGCTGTAATGAAAATCCTAAGGCCACAATAAACAAGCCCACAAGTAACCCCGTAAAAGTGTTTGCATTCACTGCTATTATCATAGCAACTGCTCCGATTGCGGAAAACAATAAACCATACACGATACTTTTTTTATATCCCCATTTTCCAACAAGATCTTTTCCGCCGAAAGAACCATAAGCAAACAATCCTAATGCCCCAAGATAATATGCCCCGTAAAACGCAAAATCAATCAACTGGCTTTGAAACTGGTCAAGGTTAAAATAATGTTTACAGAAAGGAATAAACACGCTGTTGCCTGCTGCAATAAATCCCCAAAAGAAAAACACAGTAACCAAAGTGGTTAAGGCGCCATAATTAGTTTCTTTAAATCCTCCTGTTGTGTTAAGAGGGACAGTGTTTGTAATTGACATCGCCATAGCAATCAAATTTAGAAAATGAAAGTAACAGATTTTTTTTACTTTGTAAGTTTTGATTTATTATTTGTTCATAACAAAATCATGCTTAATTTGATAATATATTTTATATAATAAAATGGAAATAATACATGTAAGTGCAGAATGTTATCCCTACGCAAAGGCAGGCGGTTTAGGAGATGTAGTTGGGGCATTACCCAAATACCAAAATAAGCTTGGGCATATTGCTAAGGTTGTTGTGCCGATGTATCGCACTAAGTTTTTGTATGAGAATGAATTTGAAGTGGTGCACAAAGGCGCCTTCGGTATGGCAAATTATTGGCTTAATTATACTGTTATAAAAGAAGTAACAAATGTTTTAGGTTTTGATTTATACCTTCTTGATATTTTTAACCTGCTTGATAGAGAAAAAATTTATGGGTATGATGATGATACAGAAAGGTTCACCGCATTTCAAATTGCAGTTGTAGATTGGCTCAGCAAATGGGAGCATACACCTGATGTAATTCATCTTCACGATCATCATGCTGCACTAATACCTTTTATGATGCAGAATTGTTTTGCCTACAATCAGCTTACATCAATTAAAACTGTTCTTACCATTCACAATGCACAATACCAGGGTTGGATGAGCTGGGATAAATCAAGATACCTGCCGGATTGGGATAAATGGAAATGGGGTTTGCTCGATTGGGACAAAACAATTAATCCTCTTGCCTGCGGAATAAAGTGTGCAGCTGCAGTAACAACAGTAAGTCCCGGCTATCTTGATGAATTAAAATACAATGCAAATGGTTTGGAAAGTTTATTTGAATATGAAAAAGGGAAATGCACTGGAATATTAAATGGGATTGATGAAGAAGTTTGGGATCCGGCAACCGATAAAAGCATAGAAACAAATTACAGCGTTGAAGATGGTGATAAAGGTAAAGCCGCAAACAAAAAACTATTATGCAATCAGTTTGGCCTGGATGAAACAAAACCTTTAATCGTTTTTATAGGCAGGCTTGTAGGAGAGAAAGCCGCAGATCTTTTGCCACAAGCCATTTCAGACTCTTTGTTTTATATTAATGGCGACATGAACTTTCTAATTTTAGGAAGTGGAGATCCAAATGTTGAGAATCAATTGCAGTTGTTGAATAGCCAATTTGTAGGATATTATAATTCACAGATCGGTTACAACGAAAAGCTGGCCCACCAAATGTATGCAGGTGCAGATTTTTTATTAATGCCCAGCAGGGTAGAGCCTTGCGGATTGAACCAGATGTATGCAATGCGGTATGGCACAATACCAATTGTTAGAAGAACAGGAGGATTAAAAGATACTGTAAAAGATTTTGGAGATGAAGGTGGCTATGGAATTTGTTTTAATCAGGCAAGCGTAGGCGACATTACCAATTCTGTTTACAGAGCAGTACAATTATTTAAAAAGAAAACCCACATTGCAGAAATAAGAAAACAAATAATGCAAATAGATTTTAGCTGGGAAAACAGTGCAGGAAAATATATTGAGGTGTATGCTAATAGATAATTGTATAATTGAGAATGGAAAATAAATACTCATTAATGTGAGAAAGAAAAATATTTTAAAAGAAAAAAGTTTTGTTTTTGCAGTAAGAATCATTAACCTTTATAAATATTTAAAAAACAATCATGAGGAATACATTTTATCTAAGCAGATTATAAGAAGTGGAACGACTATTGGGGCATTAATACGAGAAAGCGAGAATGCAGAAAGCAAAAGAGATTTTATACATAAATTAAGCATTTCCTTAAAAGAAACTGATGAAACACAATACTGGTTACAATTATTATTCGAAACAGAATTCATAACAAAAAAAATGTTTGATTCAATTAATAATGATGTTGAAGAATTAATAAAATTGTTGGTAGCAAGTATTAAAACTACTAAAGAGAATTTAAAACCTGCACCTAATATTCTCAAGTCTCCATCATAAAATTCTCAATTTATTATGATCAGCAAATCTCTCATATCAGTAATACTTGGTGGTGGTGCTGGCAGCAGATTATATCCCCTTACATCTGCAAGAAGTAAGCCTGCAGTGCCTATTGCAGGTAAATACAGGTTGGTTGATATTCCCATTTCAAATTGTATTAATTCAAACATCAACCGCATGTTTGTATTAACGCAATACAATTCTGCCTCGCTTAATAAGCATATAAAAAACACTTACCAGTTCAGCGCTTTCAGCAGCGGCTTTGTAGATATTTTAGCAGCGGAGCAAACACCAGATAACCCCGCATGGTTTCAGGGAACCGCAGATGCAGTGCGCCAATCTATAAGGCATTTTAAAAATTATGATTTTGATCATGCACTTATTTTATCAGGTGATCAGTTATACCAAATGGACTTTGCGGAAATGTTTGATACGCATGTGAAAACCGGCGCTGACATTACCATTGCAACAATTCCCGTTACTGAAAGAGAGGCTCCTGAATTTGGTATTTTAAAATCTAATGATCAAAATATAATAACCTCATTTATTGAAAAACCTGCCAAAGAAAAATTGCCGGAGTGGATAAGTGATACAGGAAATGAAATGCAGGTGCAGGGCAGACTGTTTCTTGCATCTATGGGAATATATATTTTTAAAAGAGATATTTTATTAGGCCTGTTGCAAACTGAGCACAAAACTGCAACTGATTTTGGTAAAGAAATAATTCCATCATCTATAAATAAATTTAAAGTAAGCAGTTTTCAATATGATGGATACTGGACAGACATTGGAAACATTTATTCTTTTTTTGAAGCGAATCTTTCGCTGACATTAGATCTCCCGCCATTTAATTTATTTGACAATAATAAAACAGTTTACAGCCGTGCAAGGATGTTACCGCCTGCAAAGATCAGTGGTACCACCTTTGAAAGAGCTTTACTAACCGAAGGCTGCATTATCCACGCAGCATCTGTAACAGAAAGTATTATTGGGATACGGACACGCATTGGTGCTGGAACTATAGTTACAAGCAGCTATATTATGGGTAGCGATTATTATGAAACATGGCAGGAAATAAAATATAATCTTGATCATGGCATACCTAAGGTTGGCATTGGCGACAGATGTATAATTAAAAATGCTATTGTTGATAAAAACTGCAGAATAGGAGATGATGTAAAAATAAATGGCGGCGCCCATTTACCTGATGGCGATCATGCATTATATACAGTTAAAGATGGAATTGTGGTGATAAAAAAAGAATCTGTGTTACCGGATGGTTTTGTAATAGGATAGTACAGCTATAATAAAACATTCCAAATAAAACGGTGCTTTTGCTGCCTTACCTCATCTGCATTTTGTCCGCCATTATACCAGTCTTTCGTACGCTCATTTACGGTAGTTCTTAAATTAGTCATGCTATAATTCTTTTTTACAGCTATTGGTTTAATTACATTTTCATCAACTCCGTTTACCATAACTTTTGTTGCAATCCACGAAGTGTATAACCTGGGGATGGTTACACCTAAAATCATTCCGGGTAAGCCGTTAATTGAACATGGACCACCAGGGATAAGAATTTCATCAGTGTAAAAAGCAAAAACATAAACGCTGTCAAAAATTTTCGCCACTGCCTTTCTGCAATTAAACCCGGCTATAATCCTGTTCTCATTCGTTAGTTTCCATTGCAGGCTGGCAATTGAATCTTCTACATTAAAATTAGACCCATACACATTTTTTTGCATGTTGAACTTACCGGAAGTGTAATCGTAATACCAAACATTTTCCTCATCGCTTTTTCTTAAAAAATCCGGGATTTTTACAGCAGGATCCCAATGATTAAATTTGTAAATACTTTTATTATCTGCAAAAGTAAAAGTGTAATAACCTGTTTTAAAAGTGGGGAGATTTTCCTTTATCATTTCCTCAAAGGTGCCACTGCCCATTGTTTTTTTAATGTTAGATTTTACTTCATACTCAATCACTGCTCTACTTATAAATTGCTGGGCTTGTACATTCTTTAAAGCAATTGATATAATGGCTATTATAAATATTTTTTTCATTATAAATATTTTTAAAATTTATTTTGTTGCAGCGGCTTTAGGAGCTTTATTTTTAAAATCCCATGTAAATCCAACTAAAAAATATCTTTTTAACCTGTCATTTATTACTTCTCTGTAAGTATTACTGGAAAAATTCCTTTCAACTCCTATGTTTTGGTTTAAAATATCTCTTACTGTAATATATGCGGTAAATTCATCATTTTTAAATGTTCGTTGCAGACGGGTATTTAGCACATGTGTCTTAATATCATTTTGCAGTTGCTGGGTTTTTTGGCGGTAGCCAAATTGGTAATCTGAAACAATTGACCAAACTTTTTTATAGTAAACTGTAGCATTTACCTGAAGGGTATTGGTTATGTAATGAATACTTGAGGTACTTTGTGAGGTAAAGTTTCTGGTATAATTCAAACCTTCGTTAATTGAAAATTCATATTTTTTCTCTTTCGATTTATAAAGTCCGAAATCAATGCCTGGTGAAAAGGTTTTGGTAAAATTTTCCTTACCATTAATTAAATCTGCATTTTTATTTAATGAAAGACGGGGATTAAGATTAACCCGCAGATCAAGTTTTTTTATTTTAAAGCCTGCTCCTCCATAAAAACTGATAAAATAATATCCACGGGTGTTTATAGGCTGTGATATTGTTTTTCCTGAATCAATATTTATTATTCTATTAATATTTAAATAATTACTTGTTGATCTTATGAATAATGATTGATAGGTGTAAAAGTCTTTAATAAAATTGTAGCTGTTGTGAGATACATTTATGGTGCTGGTAAACGAAGGCTTTAAATCAGGATTTCCTATATATTGGTTGAAATAATCATTATTATTTCTTAAAGGCTGCAACTGGTTAATGGTTGGCTGTGTGGTATTGCCATTATAGGTTATCCTGATGCTATGATTGGGTTTATAAGTGTAAGTTAAATTTCCTGTAGGGAAAAAGTTTACATAAGTTCTTTTATAGTCTTTATTAAAAGTTATATCCTTAAGGTCAAAATCAGTAAAGCCAAAGCCTGATCCTACATTTATCTTTAATTTTTTGTTTGCAAAATTCACTTTTGCAGAAGGTATATTCTGTAAAATATTTTGTTTAAATTGATTGGTTAATGAATCAACAGCAAAATCATATTTTCCTGAAGTAGGAGAATAGCTATAAGTGAGTTGATTATTTGTGCCGAAGTTATATCCCATCTGGTACCCGAGTTCTAAAGAATATTCTTTACTTAAGGGCTCAGTATATACAAATTTGGCAGATAGATTTTTAGTTGCCAGATCATAATCTTTTAACTGGTTAAGCTTTTGAATTCCTGAAGGTTGTCCCCGAAAATAGGCCTGATTATCTGATACCAGAAAATTTTTACCTTGAGTATTCAGCAAGTTCCAGTCTGCAGTTACTGATAGTGTTCTTCTTGGCTTTTTAAATTTATGCTTAAAAATTATATTTCCTGAGTAAGCATATTTATCACTGTTATTGTTTAATGCTCTGTTACTGGTATTTTTTAATACACCTGAATTGCCTGTAGTTACAGCATTTTTAATTTCACTGCTTTGCGTATGATAAAAATTAGCATTGGCAGAAATTTTAAGGCTGTTGGCAGAATCTAACATAATATCTACGCTCCCCCTGTTTTTAATATTATAGCGGTTTATATCTGAAGTGGTATTAGCATTTTCAATAAGTGCCGAATCGCCTACCTGTATTTGCGTAAAAGTTTTTTTATGATTGATGTAATCCTGGCTGTTGTATTTTGGCGATAAATTAAGTGTGTACTTATCCTTCCATTTATTGCTGTATTGTGCACCCGTATTCAGGCTTGTTAAATAACCGTTCTGTGGATCTAAATATGGCTCATCGTCCGAGGAGCCTCCTCTGCCGAATATCATTATTCCGCCATCATCATCCATTATTATATTATCACTCCCTCCGCCATATTTCTGTTCATCCTGCCAACTAAGCCCATCCTGACCTGTGTTTCCGTTTAATAAAAATGCAGAAAGCTTCCTTTTTCCTTTAAAAGTGCTGAACATCAAATTATCTTTATACCGCGGATCAATACCTTTTATTAA
Source organism: Bacteroidota bacterium (assembly GCA_030946075.1). GTDB lineage: Bacteria > Bacteroidota > Bacteroidia > Chitinophagales > Chitinophagaceae > Ginsengibacter. The sequence goes on from JALYYX010000321.1 coordinate 8,348, forward strand.
TCCGCCTGCCGCATCTATCTTTCCAAAATAACCGTACTTCTTATCTTCTTTTAATTTAAGGTTAATTGTTTTCTGAGTTTTACCATCATCAATGCCAGTAAATACTGATTGATCACTCTTCTTATCAAAAACCTGCACTTCTTTTACCGCATCAGCTCTTAAATTTTTAACAGCCATCCCGGGGTCATCACCAAAAAATTCTTCACCATCTACCAAAACTTTCTGTACAGTTTCTCCCATGGCTTTTATCTTACCATCTTTATCTACCTGTATGCCCGGAAGTTTTTTAAGCAGCTCTTCTACATTGGCATTTGCACTTACCTTAAAACTATCTGCTGTATAAACAGTTGTATCACCTTTTATTTTTATGGGGCTACCTGTTTTTATAATTACCTCCTGTAATAATTTGGCTTTTGAAATAAGTGCATGCACAGGCATTTCCATATCACCTTTAACTACAACGTCTTCAAGCACCTCCGCAAAATATGGATGGGTTTTCATTAAAATATAATTACCGGGCTTTACATCTTTAATTATGTATTTTCCATCGGCGTTACTCCTTGTAAATTTATATAGAATAGAATCTTTGGGCGTAAGCAATGCTATCACAGCATTATGCACAGGTTTATTTTCTGAAGGATCATTAACTGAACCTGTAATTTTAAATTGAGCGAAGCAGGAAAAGGATAAACAGGTAAAACCAACTAAGAATGTAAGGAGTTTATTCATATAGCAGTTTTATTTGCATGGATAGCTTAATTTCCCAAATTTGATTGATATATTTATTAATGTATTATCAATTAATCATAAAATTGTGTTAAAACTACGAATGAAGTCGTATAATTGATACTGGTTTTTTGCAATGGGCAAATAAGCGTGCCAGCGGTAAACAATGAGCTAAATTATAAAGATGCATGATCTGAAAAAATACGAAGAGATACATTTTGTTGATACCACAAAACCGGTTTGGAATTATTCTTTATTTACTGATGAAGACATAAAAAATTACCAGCAGGGCACACATTATTCTCTCTACAATAAATTTGGTTCTCATGCATTACAGGTATTAAATAATAACGGCTATTATTTTTCTGTATGGGCGCCAAATGCAACAGCGGTAAACGTTATAGGCGATTTTAATAACTGGAATAAAACATCTCATTCATTATTTGTTCGGTTAGATAAATCAGGAATATGGGAAGGATTTATTCCTGATATTAAAAAAGGTTCAGCTTATAAATATCACATCAAAGGTTTCGGAGAAATTAATTTAGACAAGGGCGATCCCTATGCAAATTTCTGGGAAGAGCGTCCTAAAACGGCATCTAAAACATGGCAGTTAAATTATGCGTGGCAAGATGAAAGATGGATGAAAAAGAGAAAGAAAAATAATTCTCTTAAATCACCCTGGAGTATTTATGAAGTTCATCTTGCAAGCTGGATGAGGCCAAATAAACACGATGAAGAAACCTATCATACTTACAAATCAATTGCTGAACGCCTGGTTCCCTATGTGAAAGAAATGGGATTTACCCATGTAGAATTTATGCCTGTAATGGAGCATCCTTACGATGGCAGCTGGGGTTACCAGGGCACAGGATATTTTGCGCCAACTTCAAGATTTGGAACACCGCAGCATTTTATGGAAATGATTGATGCGTTTCACAATGAAAACATTGGTGTTATTCTCGATTGGGTTCCCTCTCATTTTCCTTATGATGCTCATGGGCTTTTTATGTTTGATGGAACACATACTTATGAATATGCAGATATGCGAAAAGGTTTTCATCAGGATTGGAATTCTTATATTTTTAATTATGACAGGGCAGAAGTAAGATCTTTTCTCATCAGCAGCGCAAGATTTTGGTTAGATAAATTTCACATAGATGGCATTCGGGTTGATGCAGTGAATTCTATTCTTCGGTTGGATTACTCACGAAAAGAAGGAGAATGGGAACCAAATAAATTTGGAGGCAATGGCAATCTTGAAGCAATATCTTTTATAAAAGAATTTAATGAAACTATTTACCGCGATTTTCCTGATGTACAAACCATTGCTGAAGAGGCATCAGACTGGCCAGATGTTTCAAAGCCGACACATTCTGGCGGCTTGGGTTTCGGTATGAAGTGGATGATGGGGTGGATGCATGATACACTGAATTATTTTAAAATGGATCCATTGTTTAGAAAAGACCATCAAAATAAGTTCAGTTTTAGCATGATGTATTTTTATGATGAGGACTTTATGCTTCCCTTAAGCCATGATGAAGTTGTGCATCCCAAACCCCCCACGACTCATACCCTCCCCCGCGCTCAATGTCAAAAGTTTGCAAACCTGCGCCTGTTGTATAC
>JALYYX010000332.1 GCA_030946075.1 Bacteroidota bacterium
ATATAATCTCTGAATAACAAACCAAGCAACCCGGCAGTAATTATTGCCGGGTTTTTATTTTTTATTCATGCCGGATTTAAGCAATGCAAGCAACCCTAAAACAGGCCCAACCGATAACAGCATATAAATGTATTTGGGGTTAAAAAAATGAAAAAGAAAGTTTAGTAATTGGATACTAATTATTGTAATAGAAAACCCAATACAGGTTACAATAGTCAGGGCGGTGCCTTTACATTCCGATGGAGCATTTTGTGCTACCAGGGTTGAAAACATAGGAGAGTCTGCAATAACTCCCATACCCCAAAAAATAAGAAATGTAATAAGTAATATTTCAGAATGAATAAAAAAAATTAAAGGCGAAACAATACAGCATATCGCTGAAATAAAAAGAGCAGTTGCAGCAATTTTTTCGGATCCATATTTTTGGGAAAGATAACCGCCAATTACACAAGCCGGCGCACCAACGGCAATTATTATAAAAGAAAATAAAGGAATATTTAAAAAGAATTCCGGATAAAAATTTTGATAAGTTAAAAGAATTATTGGTACAAATGCCCAAAAAGTATACAGCTCCCACATATGTCCAAAATATCCCAACGATGCAGCACGAAAATTTTTATTATTAAATACCCGGTATACTATTTTTATATTTAATCGTTCATTCCTCTTTCTATAAGGCCCATCCGCAACCATTATCCACATTAGCATTCCGCCCATAGCACACAATATAGAAGTAATAATTAAAACAAACTTCCAGGGCATTGTTACTGATAAACTTTTAAGTAAATGCGGAAAGGCGGTGCCAAGCACCAGGGCGCCAACCAAATATCCTAATGCTTTTCCAAGACCTTTATCATAATAATCCGCTGCAATCCTTATTCCAACAGGATATATGCCGGCGAGAAAAAAACCTGTGAAAAATCTTAGCAACAAAATACTGTTGAGTGTTTGGGAGTTAATAATTATTGCAACGTTGCAAAGTGAGGCTGCAAGTGCACTGAAAAAGAAAACCAAAGATGGAGAAAAACGATCCGGAATCATTAAAAGAGCGTAGAGGAATGTGCCCGTAATAAAGCCAAATTGCACTACAGATGTTAAATGGCCAAAAGCATTTTCTGCAAGATGAAAATTGTTTATCAATTCATTCATTACTGCGTTACCTGCAAACCAAACTGAAGTACACGAAAACTGGGCAATAACAATTACAGGTATTATCCATCTTTTACGTATCACAAATAATTTTTTTTATTACTACTTATTTAAAATGGAATTTACTGCCGCCCAAACATTTTATTAAGCTCATCTTTTTTAAATTCTAAATAAGATGGCTTACCATTAGGTGTGCAGTTTGGGGTTTCACACCCAAACAGATCATTAACCAAAGTTTCCATTTCCTTTTGTGATAATGGAGTACCCGATTTTACTGATTGCTGCCACGACATTGAGCGCAAAAGCTTTTCCCGCTTACTAAATTTTATATCATTACTGAAATGTTTATACTGCTCCAGCATTTTTTCAAGCGTTAGTTTTTCATTTCCCTGACTCACATCTGCAGGCGTACCCTGTATCACAAAAGTATTGTTGCCAAAGGGTTCTATCATATAGCCGAGTAAATGCAGATCAGTTAATAATTCATTTAATAAAACTGCATCGGCAGGTGTTAGTTCAATTGTTACAGGAAATAAACTTCGTTGTGTAGCTATTGGTTTTCCTTTTATTGCATATAAAAATCTTTCGTACAAAATTCTTTCATGTGCATTTTGCTGATGAATTACAATAAATCCATTTTCATTTTGTGCAACAATAAAACAATTATGAAGCTGAATAACGTTGTTGGTATCTGGCTTTTTATTTTCTTTGTTTTGAATTGATCCGGCAGAGCATTCTGTTTCTTTACTATCTGAATTTTGCTTATTCGAAATTTCATTTGTTTTGTCAACTACTAACTCGCCACCTTCAGCTGCTAATTCGCTATTCCAATGTTTCAGGTCGCTCTTGCTTTCAATAAAATGTGCCTGGTGTTTTTCAGTAAATGTTTTATAAAGGGAAGATGATTGTGCAGCAGATTTTTTATCTTCTGAAAATGGTTGACTTACGGCGTTTGATTGTTGTATTGATATGTCAAGATCAAAATCTAAAGTTGGTGTTACACTAAACTGTGCCAAAGCATGCTTAACTGCAGATTGTACAAATGCGTAAACAATTTTTTCATCCTCAAATTTTATTTCCTGTTTAGTAGGATGAACATTTATATCAAGCCGCGATGGATCAAGATCGATAAATATTGTGTACATGGGGAAGCTATCCTTCGCCACCATATCGCTGAAGGCATTCATAACAGCATGATTTAGATAAGCACTTTTGATAAAACGATTGTTCACAAAAAAGTATTGGTCACCTCTTGTTTTTTTTGCCGTCTCTGGCTTGCCAACAAAGCCGTAGATATTCATGTAATCTGTTTCTTCCTGAACGCTTACTAATTTAGCTGCATAATTGTTTCCGAGAATTTGAATAATGCGTTGTTTTAGAGTTCCTTTTTCTAAATGAAAAACCTGTTGACCATTTGAGGTAAGGGAAAAAAATATTTCCGGAAAAGCCATTGCTACTCTGATGAATTCATCAACAATATGCCTTAATTCCGATGTGTTGCTTTTTAAAAAATTTCTGCGGGCCGGTACATTAAAAAATAAATTCTTCATTGATATAGAAGTGCCTTGCTGCGTAGCTACCGGCTGTTGTGTTTTTACAACGCTGTTTTCAATTTCTATATAAGTGCCGGTGCTGTCTTCTGCTCTTTTAGTTTTTAATTCTACTTGTGCAACGCCGGCAATGCTTGCCAATGCCTCCCCTCTAAAACCCATGGTTTTAATATGAAAGAGGTCTTCAATATTTTTTATTTTGGAAGTCGCATGCCTCTCAAAGCTCATCCTGGCATCAGTTTCACTCATTCCATGTCCGTTATCAATAACTTGAATTAAAGCTTTGCCTGCGTCATTAACAAACAGTTTTATTTCGTTTGCTCCGGCATCCACAGCATTTTCCAGTAACTCTTTCACGGCGCTGGCAGGACGTTGTATCACTTCACCGGCAGCAATTTGGTTGGCAATATTTTCGGGTAACAATTGAATGATGTCTGTCAACTGCGGTAATTTAACAAGCGAAGTTACAATGATAAAATAGTTAATCGTTTTACCGTTTGCTAAAAAAATAGAGAAACAATTAAACTATTGTCTTTTGATAAAGGCTTTTTACAATTGGGTAGATACTATACAATTTGCTTTACGGTATTTACAATTACGTGTGGCTTGCCGAGCGTATAATAATGAAGAACAGGCACGCCGGATTTTTTTAATTCTCTTGATTGCTGCAATAGCCATTCTCCGCCAACTATTTCAACGTCAGCATCTGTTTTACATTTTAAAATTTCATTGCTGAGGTCTGTAGGGATATCTACGTGAAATGTTCTTGGCAAAACAGATAATTGTTTTTTTGTAGTAATGGGTTTTAAGCCAGGAATTATAGGAACAGTAATACCTGCATCCTTACAGCATTTTATAAAATCAAAATATTTTTTATTATCAAAAAACATTTGTGTTGTAATATAATCTGCCCCGGCATCAACTTTGGCTTTTAAATAAGCAAGATCGGTTTGCAGGTTTGGCGCTTCAAAATGTTTTTCAGGGTACCCCGCAACACCAATACAGAACTGGGTTTTAGAACCATCCCGAATATCTTCTTCTAAATAAATTCCATTATTAAGATCGGCAACCTGCTTTAAAAGGTCAATTGCATAACGATGGCCATTTATTTCAGGCTCAAACAGCGTTTCGTTTTTTGCTGCATCGCCACGCAATACCAAAACATTATCAATACCTAAAAAGGCAAGATCAATTAATGCGCTTTCTGTTTCCTGTTTGCTAAATCCTCCGCAAATTAAATGCGGTACTGCATCTACCTTATAATGGTTCATTATTGCTGCACAAATTCCAACAGTGCCTGGTCGCTTTCTAACTTCTACTTTATCAAAAGTTCCATCCGCCTTTTTTTTAAAAACCTGTTCGCTGCGGTGATAAGTAACATTTATAAATGAGGGCTTAAATTCCATTAGCGGATCAAGATGATCGTAAATTGAATTAATAGTTTTGCCTTTTAACGGGGGCAAAATTTCAAAAGAAACTACTGTATCGTTCGCCCGCTTTATATGTTCGGTAACTTTCATTTTTATTTACAAAATTGTTGCAAACATACTCAAGTGCTGCTAAAACGCAAACTTGTTACACTAACTTTGCAATGGTTGCTTATATTTATTTTTGTTTAAAGACAAGGCATTGAATCAAACTATCTACGCAAAAGATATTGTAAAACATTATGGTAAAAGAACCGTTGTAAATCATGTTTCATTTCATGTACAGCAGGGTGAAATTGTAGGATTGCTCGGACCAAATGGTGCAGGTAAAACAACATCATTCTACCAGGTTGTCGGATTGATAAAACCGGATGAGGGAAATGTTTTTTTAAATGACCTCAACATTACCAAATTACCAATGTACAAAAGGGCCAAAATGGGAATTGGATATTTACCCCAAGAGGCAAGTGTGTTTAGGAAATTAAGCGTTGAAGATAATATTGCTGCTATTTTGGAAATGAGCAAACTGAGTAAGGTTCAACAAAAACAAAAATTAGAATCACTTTTAGATGAATTAAGATTAACCCATGTTCGCAAAAGTAATGGTGATGTATTAAGTGGCGGAGAACGAAGAAGAACAGAAATAGCAAGAGCGCTTGCTGTTGATCCTAAATTTATTTTATTGGACGAACCTTTTGCAGGCATTGATCCTATTGCTGTTGAAGACATTCAATCCATTGTAAATAAATTAAAATATAAAAACATTGGCATTCTTATTACAGATCATAATGTAAATGAAACACTCTCCATTTGTGATAGAGCATATCTCTTAATTGAGGGAAAAATCTTTAAGCATGGCACTGCAGAAGAACTTGCCGATGATGAGCATGTACGCCGTTTATATCTTGGGAGGAATTTTGAATTAAAGAGAAAAGATTTTTTACAACCCTGATTAATCAGATCAAACATCTTCTTAATGCAATAATTGTTTATTTTGCTTAGCAATGAAGTTGCTTAGCCCCGCCATATCACGTTTA
>JALYYX010000336.1 GCA_030946075.1 Bacteroidota bacterium
GGTTTAAATGCAGCTTTTATTGATGTAGGTTTTGAAAAAGATGCCTTTCTTCATTACACAGATCTTAGCCCTTACGTCCGTTCTATTTTAAAGTTCACCAATATGGCAATGAACGATAAAACTGAACATGGTTTTGATTTTGGAAAATTTGTTGTAGAACCTGAAATAGTTAAAACAGGTAAAATTGCAGAGGTACTTAGCGGCAAGCCCAATATATTAGTACAGATTTTAAAAGAGCCAATCGCTGCTAAAGGCCCACGCTTAAGTTGTGAGCTTTCTTTGCCGGGAAGATTTGTTGTTCTCACACCTTTCAATGATATCATTGCTGTTTCAAGAAAAATTCATTCTTCTGAAGAAAGAAAAAGATTGCACAAAATTGTGGAAGCAATCAAACCAAAAAATTTTGGATTTATTGTTCGCACAGCAGCTGAAGGTAAACATACTGCTGAATTGCATGAAGATTTGTTATCCCTGATAAATACCTGGAAAAATATCCAGAAGAATTTAAAAAATGCTGTCCCTCCAACAAAAATTATGAGTGAAGAAGGCAAAACCAACAGCATTCTCCGTGATCTTTTAAATGAAGATTTTAATAAGATTGTAGTAAATGATAAAAACATTTATAACGATACAAAAACTTACATACAAAGAATTGCGCCTGAAAAAGCTGAAATACTTTCTTTACACAATAATGGCTCTCCCATTTTTGATAGCTATGGGATTACCAAACAAGTAAAAGCATCTTTTGGTAAAACAATAAACCTCCCCAGCGGCGCTTATTTAATTGTTGAACATACTGAGGCATTGCATGTAATTGATGTTAACAGCGGTTATAAAAGTGTGAGCAATAACCAGGAACAAAATGCGCTGGAAACCAACCTGGAGGCTGCCGCAGAAATTGCACGCCAATTACGGTTAAGAGATATCGGTGGAATTATTGTAGTGGATTTTATTGATATGAAACTTCTGGAAAACAAGAAAAAGCTTGCAGAACAGATGGAAAATTTTATGAGAATAGATAGGGCAAAACATGCCTGCTTAGCAATCACAAAATTTGGTTTAATGCAAATTACACGGCAGCGCATGAAGCCTGAAATGAATATAAATACATTAGAGGTTTGCCCAAGTTGTTCAGGCACAGGAAAAATTTCTTCCACATTAATTTTAGAAGATGAGATAGAAAAAAATCTTAGCTACCTTATTATGCAAAAGCACCAATCCTTAACCGTTGAGGTGCATCCTATTTTATATGCTTATCTCACCAAAGGTTTTTTATCCAAAAGATTAATATGGAGTTGGAAGTACAAACAAATGATCCGGGTAAAGCAAAACAGTAATTACCATCTTACTGAATTTCATTTCTACGACAAGACGGATGAAGAGATAAAACTCTGATCATTGCAATAAAAATTTTTTTTTAGCCTATCTGATTCCCCCGTATATTTGTTCTGCATTTCGAGTTCATCGATGATGATACCAACCGAGTGACCGACACAACGGTGGTAAAAACAATGCGGGCTGTACGGGTCAAATACAACGAGAATACTCCGTTACAATTTCGACTTTACTTGAGATGTTATTGTTTAAAATTAAAACATTAACCCATGTACTCTACAAAACATTTGAAGTTTCCTTTTAGCCAAACTTGTCTAATTCAAATCAGAAAAAAGAAAATCGAGAAAAGTGTTACCTGCGAACTGGCACAATCTGTTATTGAAATTTTTCAATCTTTAAAATTTAGAGAAAAAAAAGATTTTATTATTCCTCTGGTATTAAAGTTTGAAAATCCTAACATTCAATCTTTTGTTCTTTCTGATTATGCTTTTTCAGTAGAACATATTTGCATTGATGAAAATAATATTGTCGATAAACTATACACTCAACCTTTCTCTAAAATTGAAGCAACATTTATTCAAGGCTATTCTTCTTTTAAGTTTATCATTCTTGCGCCTGTTGGTTTTATAAAAGATTACAAGATTGAAGAAAAAACAACAGCAATTTCATTAATTAACTTATCAAAATAAAGACATGGTATCAGCCCAACTATTAGAAGAATACAAAGCAACATCTTTCATAGTTTTCGAGTTAAATATAATCATTTATGTAAATGAACATATTCAAGAACTTGATAAATTATTGATGGAAAACCATGTCATATCATGGGCTTTTATAACAGCTTATAATCCAACTTCAAAAGTATTCAGTTATGATGATAATGTACTTAGGCATCAGGAACTCATTGAAAAAACAAAAACTTATAAATGTTTTGAAGGCGAAGGTAGAGGCAGAGATCCAAAATGGAAGCCGGAACGAAGTTTACTTATACTTGGCATTACGAACGATGAAGCAATTGTTATTGGAAACTATTTTCAGCAAAATGCAATTGTAGTAGGTGAGTTTAAAAAAACTGCTGAACTATTAATCTAAAAAACTAAAAATTAATTTATGCTAACTCAGCTTTATTTAGGTCGAATGGATGACGGAAAAATTATTAATGAACATCGTGAAAAGCTTAAATTGCTTACTGACGAAGAACTAATTGAAGCCGGCGAAAGAGAGAAAAAAATTGGAACTGTTGGTGTTCATGCTCAAGGATTATAT
>JALYYX010000347.1 GCA_030946075.1 Bacteroidota bacterium
CAAAAAAAAGAACTTACTAATGAGCAGCTTTTAAAAAATAAATTGCCTGCAATAACAGCACCTTTGCCAACGGTAGTTTCATGGAATGATGATGAACACCTGGTTTTGGGCAGGAGGTCACATTCTGATTCCGCATTAAAAACTTTTCTTTTCGATCCGAAAACCGTAAAGGAAATGCTGTACACAGAAGAAAAGAAAGAATCTAAAAATCAAAAAAGGGTTTTTCTAAAAGGTGATGATCTTTTTTTACGGCTAGGAGATAATGCAGAAGTGCAATTAACCAATGATAAGGACAGGGAAATTAATGCAACGATTTCACCAGACAGCAATCTTGTTGCCTACACCAAAAAAAATAATTTATATGTTCTTGATCTTACTACAAAAAAAGAAACAAAATTAACTTCTGATGGCAATGATAGTTTGATGAATGGCTATGCAAGTTGGGTGTACACCGAAGAAATTCTGGGCCGTCAATCGCAGTACCGTACTTTTTGGTGGAGTCCGGATAGTAAGCACATAGCATTTTTCAGAACTGATGATAGCCCTGTTCCTGTGCACATAATTACAGATGGAGGCCCGGGCCAACAGGGGTTGGTAGAAAGAGAAAGATATCCGAAAGTTGGAGAAACAAATCCGTTTATAAAAATTGGTATTGTTCACCTTAATGACAATCACATTACATGGGCAGATTTTAATGAGAAGGATGATCAATATTTTGGAATGCCTTACTGGACGCCTGATGGCAGTGCATTGTGGGTACAATGGATGAACCGTTTGCAGAATAATTTAAAGTTATATGCAGTTGATCCTAACTCAGGTTCAAAAAAAGAAGTGTATGACGAAACACAAAAAACATGGATACAGCTGGAAGATGGGTACGAGCGTTTACATTTCTTAAAAGATAACAAACGATTCATATTAGAAAGCGATAAAACAGGCTGGAACCATTTGTATTTATATGATATGAATGGAAAATTAATTAACCCAATTACCTCCGGAAAATTTACTGTAACAAATATTAACTGGATAGATGAAAAGAATAATACTGTTTATTTCTTAGCAAGAAGCAAAGAGAACACTGCACGTTTTGATTTTTATTCTGTGCAACTTAATGGCTCTAATTTTAAGCGGCTAACTTTTGGCGATTATAATCACATCATTCAGATGTCACCATCAGGTGCATATTTTATTACTACTTACAGCAATGCAACTACGCCACCCCGAATGGCGCTCCTTGATAATTCAGGAAAAATAATTAAAGAATTAGCAGACAGTAAAGGATCAGAATTTAATAATTACAACTTTGCAAAAACAGAATTAATAAGAGTTAAAAGTGATGATGGATTATTTGATTTGCCGTCAATTATTACATGGCCATTAAATATGGATCCTAATAAAAGATATCCTGTTTTGATAAATATTTATGGCGGGCCAAATGCAGGAACTGTTTTTGACAGATGGAACCTAACAGCCCTGCAACAATGGTATGCAAAAGAAGGGCTGATACAAATTGCAATGGATCATAGAGCCAGCGGGCATTTTGGCAAAGAGGGTGTGAATTATATGTATCATGATCTTGGTGATTGGGAATTGAAAGATTATGCAACGATTGTAAAATATCTTATCAGCAAAGGCTATGCGGATCCAAAAAAAATATGCATGACAGGCTTTAGCTATGGTGGTTACATGAGTGCTCTGGCACTTACAAAATATGCTGATGTTTTTACTTATGCTATGGCAGGCGGAAGCGTTACTGACTGGACTTTTTATGATACCCATTACACCGAAAGATACATGGGCACACCCGCAAATAATCCCGAAGGATATAAAACAAGTTCAGTTTTAAATTATACAGATAAATATAAAGGCATGATGCAGATTGTGCATGGAGTTATTGATGATAATGTGCATGTGCAAAATAGTTTGCGTTTAATAAGCTTGTTAGAAGATAATAAAAAAGATTTTGAATTTATGTTATACCCCGGTGGCAGGCATGGCTGGGGCGGAAACAAAGGATTGCATTTTGCAAATTTTAAAACCAAATTTATTTACAGGTATTTATTAGAGAAGCCTGTACCGCAGGAATTATTGAGATAAGAAATTAAATATTCTTTCTCTGCGGAAACTTTGCTTCTCCTTTCTCAGCGGTGAAAGTCTACCGCAGAGAGGCTGAGTAAATAGAGTTTACGCAAAGAAAAATTTCTTATAGAAACAAATCGGTATAAAGCCTTCCGCCCGGTAAAACAGAATAGTGAGAAAGATCTGTAATGCCTTCCAATGCCAATACTTCTTCATCAATAAAAGTATTGCCTGTACATTGTGCAGAAGATTTGCTTAAGATGTAATAAGCAGCATCAGCAATGATCTCAGGATGACG
>JALYYX010000350.1 GCA_030946075.1 Bacteroidota bacterium
GGAATTATTGGTGGCGAAGGAAATATGATTAAAAATGGAAAAACTTCACAAATAGATATTTCCGGAGATCAAAAAGGAAATTTTGTTGTTACATTAAGTAATGGTTATTTGCAAAGTGCTTCTTATAAAATAAATTATAAATCGGATATGGAAATCCGGGGGCAAAAAATACCAATGAAAATGGAAATGAATTATTCCTTAACCGCGAAATAATTCTTAAATAACATTATCTATAATGTTACTCTGAAATTTTATTAACTTTAGTACGGCAAAAAAAAATATTATGAAGGTCTCTGATATCTTACAATCAAAAGGCAGCGATGTGTATTCAGTAATGGAAAATATTACTGTTTATGAGGCAATAAAAATTATGGGGGAAAAAAATATTGGTGCATTGCTTGTAATGGAAGATAAAAAATTGAACGGCATTATTTCGGAAAGAGATTATGCACGCAAAATTGTTTTAAAAGGAAAATCTTCGCAGGAAACAAATGTGAAGGATATTATGACTGAAAAAGTTATTACTGTACTTCCTGAAGATGATATTGAAAAATGTATGGAGCTAATGAGTGGCAGAAAAATAAGGCATTTGCCGGTAATGAAAAATGAGGAAGTACTCGGTGTTATTTCCATTACTGATGTTGTCACTGCAATCATAGAGATGCAAAAACATACAATTACCCAACTGGAAAACTATATTTCTCAGTAGCCCTTCTCTTTACAAATCAATAATACTACGTGCCTTTCATACCTTCGCCCAATGCAAAAAATTGGTATACTTGGCGGAGGTCAGTTAGGAAGAATGTTACTGCAGGCAGCAGCCAATTATCCGGTGGAAACATATGTAATGGAAAATGATGCTGAATGCCCATCCGCACACCTTTGCCATCATTTTATTAAAGGCGATATAACCAAATTTGATGACGTTTATAACTTTGGTAAAAATCTTACTGCAATAACAATAGAAATAGAATCAGTAAATGTTGATGCATTACAAAAATTGGAAAATGAGGGAGTAAAAGTTTATCCAAAACCTTCTGCCCTCTCAATCATAAAAAACAAAATCCATCAAAAGCAATTTTATAAAGAACACAATATTCCATCAGCTGAATTTGTAATCACAAACCATTCTGATGAATTAAAAAATTATAAAAAATATTTTCCGGCAATACATAAAGTGGCTTTAGGAGGTTATGATGGCCGCGGCGTTATATCTCTTAATAATGAATTTGATACAGGATTTAATCAGCCTGCGGTACTTGAAAAGAAAATAAATATAAAAAAAGAGATCTCAATTATTGCAGCTACCAATGGAAGTGAAATGGTTTATTATCCTGCGGTAGAAATGATTTTTCATCCTGAATTAAATTTATTGGATTATCAGGTTAGCCCTGCGGAATTATCTGAAAAAATTTTACAGCGGTTGCAAACAATTGCTGCAAAAGTTGTAAAAAATTTAAACAGTCCGGGAATATTCGCTGTAGAAATGTTTCTTGATAAAGAAAATAAAATTTGGGTAAATGAAACAGCACCAAGAGTGCACAACAGCGGGCATCATACAATAGAAGCAAATTATTCTTCGCAGTTCGATATGCTGTGGCGCATAATGCTTGGCTATCCTTTAGGTAACACCAAACACATTTTACCGGCAGCTATTGTAAATATTTTGGGAGAAGAAAGAAGTAATGGCGCAGCAATTTATAAAGGCCTCGAAGATATTTTAAATCTGCAAAATGTTTTTGTTCATCTTTATGGAAAAACACAAACCAGGCCTGGCCGAAAAATGGGGCATGTAACAATTCTGAATGATAACCGGCAGGAGCTTATAAATACCGCTGATAAAATAAAACAAAAATTAAAAGTTATATCGCAATAACTTTGGTATTTTTCGCAGTATTTTTAAAGCATTAGCATCTTATTTGTTAGGTAAAAATCATTTACACACAATACATGAAGAAACTGATCTGGAAATTAACAACGGGCATTTTATTGATATTTTTTTTACAGGCATGTGGCAGCAAAACAAAAGAAGTAAAAGAAACCAAGGAAACCAAAGGCGCAGGCAAAGGTGGCAATAAACCGCCGCAACCACCTTTAAAAGTTGAAGGGTATGTGGTTAAAACTTCCACCTTAAACCAAAGCATCGATGTTCCGGGCTCACTTCTTCCTTTTGAAGAAACTGAGATACATCCTGAAGTTGCAGGTAAAGTTGTAATGCTATCAATAAGAGAAGGAGCTTACGTTTCCAGAGGAACATTACTGGCAAAATTATTTGATGGCGATCTGCAGGCGCAAATGAGAAAAGATCAGGTACAGTTACAACTAAATCAAAAAAATGAAGAGCGCCAGCGTCAGTTATTAAAAATAGGAGGTATTAGCCAGCAGGATTATGATGTAAATATTTTAAATGTAAGCAATGTTCGTGCTGATATGCAAATACTTCAGGCTAACATAGCCAAAACAGTTATCAGAGCGCCTTTCAGCGGAAAAATGGGTTTTAAAAATATAAGCATTGGCGCTTATGTTACGCCTGCAACTGTAGTTACCACAATCAGGCAAGTCAATAAACTAAAACTTGAATTTTCAATCCCTCAAAAATATAACAGCAAAGTAGCTATCGGGCAATTTGTTTCATTTAATGTTGAAGGATCTCCTAAAAAATATTCAGGAAGAGTGATGGCAACTGAATCATCAATTACTGAAACAGACAGAGCATTAAAAGTTAGAGCAGAAGTTGATAATGTAGATAAATATATAACAGCAGGCAGTTTTGCAAAAGTGAATTTTAATATGGGAGATAATAACCAGGCGATAATGATCCCTTCACAGGCAATAATTCCCCAGGCAAGAGATAAAAAAGTTATTGTTTACAGAATGGGCGCTGCTAACTTTCAAATAGTAAAAACCGGAACAAGAGATTCTGCAAATGTTCAAATAGTAGAGGGGCTTGCCGTTGGTGATACCATTGTTACTACAGGAATATTACAAATTAAGCCCGGCAGTAAAGTTCAGTTTTCATCAATTAAAAAATAATATTTTTTGTTGGTTGTAGATAGTAATTATGAATATTTCTCATTTTAGTTTAAGAAGGCCGGTCTTTGCAGTTGTAATGAATCTGGGGATTGTGATCTTTGGTGTTATCGGGTTTACATCTCTCGGCGTTAGAGATTATCCTGCCATTGATCCGCCAAATATCTCTGTATCTACATCTTATGCAGGAGCAAATTCTGATATCATAGAATCACAAATTACAGAGCCCCTTGAAAAAGCTGTTAATGGTATTGCAGGTGTAAAAAATATCACCTCATCAAGCAGCCAGGGCCGCAGTAATATTAATGTTGAATTTGAACTCGGTATTGATTTAGAAGCGGCAGCAAATGATGTAAGAGATAAGGTGGGACAGGCTACACGAAGTTTACCGCAGAATCTTGATGCACCGCCGGTAATTTCAAAAGCCGATGCAAGCTCCGATCCTATTCTTTCCATGACGGTGCAAAGCAATACAAAAAATCAGCTGGAGGTTACTGAATATGCAAACAATAATATTTTAGAAAGATTACAAACAATACCCGGCGTAAGCACAATAAACATCTGGGGAGAAAAAAGATATGCCATGCGTATCTGGTTCGATCCGCAAAAACTAAGTGCTTATAATTTAACTGCAAACGATGTACAAACGGCACTTCAAAAAGAAAGTGTAGAATTACCTGCCGGAAAAATTTCAGGAAATACAACCGAACTTACTGTACGAACATTTGGAAGATTAAATACTGAAGAAGATTTTAATAATGTAATAATAAAAAATATTTCCGGCACAGATGTACGATTGAAAGATGTTGGCGAAGCAATTCTCGGCCCTGAGAATGAAGAATCCGGATTAAAGGAAAGTGGCATTCCTATGATAGGTTTAGTAATTGTTCCGCAACCGGGCTCTAACTATGTAGCAATATCCAATGAGTTTTATAAAAGGTACGAACAAATAAAAAAAGATGTTCCTGCAGAATTTAAATTAAACATCGCTCTTGATCAAACAAAATTTATCAAGCGATCAATAACAGAAGTAGAAGAAACTTTATTTATTGCTTTCGGGTTAGTTGTGCTTATCATTTATTTATTTTTTCGGGATTGGATTATAGCACTTCGTCCTTTAATTGATATTCC
>JALYYX010000363.1 GCA_030946075.1 Bacteroidota bacterium
ACAGATTTACAGTCTGTCGCCTTTAACCACTCGGCCATCTGCCCAACTTTTGAGCCAGTGGAGGGATTCGAACCCCCGACCAGCTGATTACAAATCAGCTGCTCTGGCCAACTGAGCTACACTGGCAGCTTATCAAACCCGCTACTATAAAGAACTTCCTTACTAAACACACTTTTACAAGGGTATTTTTTGGGAAGGCAAAGGTAATGGAAAATGTTTAATGCAAAAATTTTGTACGATAAATTTTAAGCAGTGAATGTGAAGAATAAATACATTTTAAAATCTAAAATTTTTGCTCAAAAAAATCCCCCGATTTTCGGGGGTTAAATTATTAAGCTGCTAATTTTTCTTTCTTTCTTTTTATTTGTGTGATAACAGAATCGAGTGCCGTATCAAAACTTTCTTCAAAAGATTTAGAAGAATGCTTTACAAAAAAATCGTGATGAGGAACATGTACTTTAATTTCTGCAATCTTGTCCTTAATGTTATGAACCACATTGTCGAGTTTTAAAAATACATCAACTTTTGTAATCCTTTCATGAAACTGGGCAAGCTTCGAAAGCTTTTTTTCTACATACGAAACCAGTTTTGTGTCTGCTTCAAAATGAAGTGTTTGAATGTTTACGTTCATAGTAATCTTAAATTTTTATCAGTGAACAATAATTAAAATGTAAAATTAAAAGATCATAGGCAAATGAGAAAGATTTAAAAGTAAATCGAATTATGAAGGTAATACATAGATCAGCTTTTTCAAAACATTGTTTTTACTTCTATAAAATATTTATGATTTAGGATGAGATTTTTTATGAATGTCTTTTAACTTTTCTATACTGTTGTGTGTATAAATTTGTGTGGCTGCAAGGCTGCTGTGCCCCAGCAATTCTTTTACAGCATTTATATCTGCGCCATTATTTGTTAAGTGCGTAGCAAAACTATGCCGCAGAATATGCGGACTTTTTCTTTCATTTGTAGTTACATGGCTTAAATATTTTTTTACTTTATTATAAACATATTTTGGCTGCAACTTTTTACCTTTTTCTCCTATTAAAAAATAATTTGTTTCAGTCTTTTCAAATTTATTTTTCTTTTCATTTATATAATCAAAAACATCGATTAGCAGATACTTACTTACAGGGATAATTCTTTCCTTATTTCCTTTACCTACAACTTTAATATTATTATTACCCCTGTCAATTTGCGATTCTTTTAAATTAATTAATTCACTCAACCGCATTCCGGTTTGATAAAATACCTGCAATAGCAACCGATTTGTTTTTCCTTCCCACGTATCAGGAAATTCAACATGATTAAATAATGTATCAATTTCTTTCTCTTCAATAAAAGAAGGCAACCGCTTGCTTACTTTAAGTGAAACAATAGTAGCCATAGGGCTTACAGGAATAGTTTCTTTTCTTAACTGATATTTAAAAAAAGATTTTAAGGTAGATATTTTACGGTTAATACTTTTAGATGCAATTTTATTCTGCTTTAAAGCTGCCAGCCATGTTCTTATTAAAGTTGTAGAAATTTCAGGAAGAGATAGCTGGCCATACTTGCTTTCAATAAAATCAAAAAAATCTTTCAGATCATTCTCATAAGAAATGATGGTATGCTGCGAATATCTTTTTTGAAATTTAAGATAATCTAAAAATGCTTGTATAGAGTTGTGATGTGCGGACATAAAAAACCGGTAGCTAAAGTTAGAACTTAAAAAACTACCGGTAATATATGCTGGTTATAATATCTTTAAATTAAATTTCTATTTTCCCGCTTTCTATTTGTTGTTTATAAACCGCTTTTAAAACCTGCCCTCTTCTTCTTACTGATGGCTTGATAAACGCCTGACGCTCCCTCAACTGTAATAACACTTTGCTTTTTTCAAACTTCTTTTTATATTTTTTCAGCGCCTTATCTATGTTTTCGCAATCTTTAGAATCAATAATGAGCATAAAATTATTTGTGTTTATTATTTTTTTGGATGGCAAAGATAACAGAATATTTTAAATTTTGAAATTCTAAAGAAGTAATTCCGAAATTTGCATAAATCATTAACATGTTTACCGGAATTATTGAAAGTGCAGGAAGAGTAATTGACATAACAGCAAATGGTTCTAATAACAGCTTTTGGATAGAAAGCAATATTTCAGAACAATTGAAAATAGATGAAAGCGTTTGCCACGATGGGGTTTGCCTAACTGTAGAAGAAATAAGAAATGGTGCTCATAAAGTAACAGCAATTAAAGAAACATTGGATGTCACAAACATCAAAGAATGGAAAGTTGGGAATACCATAAATCTTGAAAGAGCTTTGCAAATGAATGGAAGATTAGATGGCCATATTGTTCAGGGCCATGTTGATAATATTGCTATTTGTAGTACTAAAAAAGAATTGAAAGGCAGTACTGAACTTATTTTTAAAATTGATAAAAAGTTTACTGCTTTAATTATTGAAAAGGGTTCGGTTTGTATAAACGGGGTAAGCCTTACAGCATTTAACGTTCATAAAAAGAAATTTACTGTAGCAGTTATACCTTACACACTTCAAAACACAAATCTTTGTTTTATAAATAAAGATTCAAAGGTTAATATTGAGTTTGATATTTTAGGAAAGTATATTATACGGTCTTTAATCACTAAATAGAAAATTTATTTCTATTTTAAAATGAATACATGCCTGCTGTAACAGTAATCATTCCTGTTTTTGATGAGGAACAAAATATTGTACCTCTTTACGAAGAGATCGCAAAACAATTATCGAACAATGATGAATTAATTTTTGTTGATGATGGAAGTATTGATAAAACATTTTTAGAAATTCAATATTTATCAAATCAGGATAAAAGAGTAAAATGTATTTCTCTCTCCAGAAATTTTGGACATCAAAATGCACTAATGGCAGGGCTTCAGCATGCTACAGGAGATTATATGATTACAATGGATGGCGATTTGCAGCACCCCCCGGAAATTATTGCCGAAATGATTACAAAACTTGATGAGGGCTTTGATATTGTAATTACAAAGCGTAATAAAACAGGTAATATCTCTCTATTCAAAAAAATATATTCTGCCCTATTTTACCGTTTTATAAATGCGGTTTCTGAAACACATATTGAACCCAATGCATCCGACTTCAGAGCTTTTAACAAAAAAGTTTTAGACAGTATTTTATTATTTAAAGAAAGAGAACTTTTTTTACGCGGAATTTTTAGCTGGGTAGGTTTTAAAACAACAACAATAACTTTTGATGCGGCAGAGAGAAAAAATGGAAAAACAAAATATTCATTTGGTAAAATGATGAGGCTTGCTTTAAAAGGAATTACATCCTTTAGCTTTAAACCCTTACGGGTAGCCATTTTAATAGGATGTATAATTTCACTGGCAGCTTTTATCTTTGCTATTTTTGCCATGGTTGCTTATTTTAAAGGCGATACAGTTCCCGGCTGGGCATCCATAATAATCGCAATAATGTTTTTAGGCGGAACGCAGTTTTTGGCTATCGGATTATTGGGTGAATATATTGCCAGTCTTTTCATAGAATCTAAGAACCGGCCACTTTTTTTAATAGATAAAAAAATTAATCTGGATTAATCTTTTTTGAAATAATAAAATATTGCCCGCCCAAAGGCAGCCACTGCAAATATTTTTCAAGAAAAATAAATTTGGATAGTATCCCCTTCCTTGGGAAAAAAATAATGAATTCTTTTTTATCAATTTTAAAATCATTTTTTTTCAGAAGACCTTTTGTGTAACTGCTTTTTAAAAGTTTTGCATCTGTATCAAATTCGCATGTCTTTACCAAATGTTTTGTAAGTGGATTAAATGGATTGTGTTCAAATAAATATAATCTGCCCTCATTTTTTAAAACACGTTTAATCTGTTTTATAAGATCATTGTGCAAAGAAAAGTCAACATGATGCAGTACTCCGGCCATAAACACAATATCAAAACTTTCATCTTCAAATGGAATGCTTTTGCCATCATACACCTGAAAAACACAATTAATATTTTTATTCCCTGCTTCTTCAATACTCTTTTCAGAAATATCAATTGCAGTAATTTTCCATTCAGAAAAATATTTATTTATAAATATTTCAGTAGTTCCATCGCCGCAGCCAACATCCAGAATTTTTAAATGTTCATTTCTTTCAAAATGCTGTAACAGCTTTATTTTCATCTCAGCAAAATAAAAACTATCAGCACCTGATATTTTTATATTGGCAGTATGAATGTCGCGGTAATTTTTTGCATACTTATCAAAATCATCAAAACTTCTATCAGCCATATTTTGTAAAAATGTATTTTTAGCAAATGCAAGTTTACACAAATTCAAAGAGGCAATCTGTAAAAACAATTTTTGCCTTTTTAATAATACTGTTTATTGCATATCTGCCGGTTTCTACTTTTCTTTTTTTTATTAAGAATGATGCATTCTCCGGATATTTTCCTCCTAAATTTTTTATGAGTGAAAGTATTCACGCAGGATATCTTCCTTTATGGAATCCTTATATCAATTTTGGCATTCCGCAATATGGAGATATGAGCAGCGGATACTGGAGCCCTATAACCTGGATAATAGCCACCACAGCAGGTTACAATGCATACACGTTCACACTGGAAGTTCTTTTATATATTTTTATTGGCGGTGTTGGAATGTATAAATTGATGAGCTGTTGGAATGTTAAAAACAAAGTAAGATTTATTGCAGCAATTGCATTTATGTGTTGCGGTTACAATGTTGGACATCTGCAACATTTTAACTGGATTAGCGGCGCCGCATTTTTACCATTGTGTTTGTGGAGTTATTTAGTATTGTATAAAAAAATTTTAATAAAAAACGTTTTACAATCATCAATAATTTTTTATTTATTTATTTCATCAGCACATCCGGGATTAATTATCGGAGCATTTTATTTTTTCATTGCGCTAACCGGCTTTCTATTTTTAAAAAATAATGTACAATTAGAATTCTATGAAAGAATAAAAAGATTTGCAGTATCCAATTTTACTTTGATAATTGTAATACTATTACTTAGCGCCGGGTTGATAATGGGATACTCAGATATTTTACCACATTTTAGCCGTGGTGGTAGAGTGGCGCCGGAAGAGACTTTAAGAGGGCCAACAACCGAACAAAGCTGGCTATCAATTCTGTTTCCGCTAAGTATCACAAAAAATAGTAGTTTTTTTGCAACAGATATTTCTATGAGAAATATTTATTTTTCTCTTACGCTGTTATTGTTTTTTTTATTATCAATTTTTTCGAAAAAAAATACATGGCAAAAATTTTTATTGATAACAGGAATTGCTTTTTTATTGCTGTCTTCAGGAGGAATTTTTAAAGCCTTTGCATATAAATTCATTCCGCTTATTGGTTATGTAAGGTTGAACGGAGAGTTTGTAATTTTCTCATTGCTATGTTTTATAATAATTGCCGGCATTGAATTGAATAGATTTATAATAGAACAAAAAGAATTTAAAGGAAGAATTAAATGGATATATTATGCGGTTGAAATTATCCTGTTTGGATGCGTGGCATTTGGTTTGTACAAAACAATTAATTCCAAAGAAGGTTTTCTTTACTCCTTTAAAAATATTGAGCTGCAAACAGGCCTTGCTCAAAAATTAAAAACTCTGATTGATGCACTAAGTTTCTATGATGCTTTATGGTTACAAGGTGTCATTCAATTGTTTTTATTATGGGGAATAAAATGGTGTGTAAGAGAAAATAAATGGAATGTATTAGTGAGAATTGTTATTGCCGATATGGTTATTGCAACTTTATTAAATCTGCCATTTACGGGTGTAGGAAAGGCATCAGTTGCAGAAGTGCAGCATGTTTTAAACAAATCGCCAAAAGGAATTCCGTTACCAAAGCTGCAGCCAATAATTATGAATGATACAATTACACCTGAAGAAAAAGGACTGATTGGTGACTGGAGTTT
>JALYYX010000377.1 GCA_030946075.1 Bacteroidota bacterium
ATGCTGATAAAATAAAAGCACAGTACGAAAACGGATTATTGAGACTGGAAATTCCTAAACGTGAAGAGGCAAAACAAAAGCCCGCTAGGTTGATTGATATTTCTTAATGGGTAATATCTTATAATAAAGGCTCTCAAAAATGAGAGCCTTTATTATAAAGTAAAGAATCATTCCTTTTTTATTTCTCCGATTTCGATTTCATTTTTGTTTTATCATCTTTTACTTTCATTTTCATTTTACCATTATTCATTTTGCCTGTACTCATTGATGAGGTATCTGTCATCGTGTTAGTTGAACCCATATTATCGTCCATAAGCCTTGACTCATCAACCATCCATGTACCATTGTTATTAACCAGTGCATTATTAAGCCTTCTTCCATAATAATCAAATGTATCATGAGTTGCAGGGTCGTAATAATAATAATCAGGTTGTTGATTTGTTGTTACATCAATGTAATAGTGATTAACTGTATCAACACGTAATTTCACAGGCTTTTTTGTTGCTACACTGTAAAAAGTCCTGTGCTCAAAATTGGCAATAGGATGAATAGTTTTTGTAGTAGTTGTTGTGGTTGTGGTGGTTTGTATTGTTGTATCACCAGGATGTGTGGCGGTAGTATCAGTTTTGGTTGTAGTGCTTGTACCATTGTCATTGCAGGCAGCAAAACCTAAGATAGCTACAGCTCCCATTAAAAAAAATTGCTTTTTCATGTTTTAAATTTTTAGTTTCTTTCCGATATTCAATAATTATACCATAACATTCTTATTAACTTAACTACCAGTACTAAGTTTGGTAATAAGAGAAATTTGTTTTGAATGGATAACTGCCTTTGAACTGTGAGTGAAGTAACAGCAGGGAATACCAGTTTTTTCAATTTTAATAATTGTCTGTTCTACTCTTTCTCTATTTTTCTTTACAACATGTCTTAAATAAATTGCGTGTACATTTTGAGGAAAATGTTCCACCACTGCTGCATAAATATTTGGGTCTTCCTGAGAATCATCTCCCAATAAAATAAATTTTTGATGAGGATATGCCTCCATAATGCGGCTTATTCGCATAAATTTGGTTTTGTGATTATTTTGCCCGGTTTTAAAAACCTGTTTAAATTGTTTTATTTGATTAAGCAGATAAATTCCTTTCGGGAGTTTATTTTTCCTCGCAAATTCAACAATGTAATCGTATAAATTCCATTCACTGCTGCTTACATAAAAAAATAAATTGAAAGTATTTCTCGATGCTCCTGTACTGGCCAGTAACTGATAATGATTTACAACACCTTCAAAAGGTTTACGACTGCGTGCATTTTTAGTGAACAGAACATATAAGCGCTTGCGCAGATTGGAAGAATGTGATATAAGAAATGTATCATCAATATCTGAAATAAAAGCAAACTGATAACTATACGGGACAAAAAATTCTCCCATCGTTTCAACAACATCTATTGAAAAACCGGATTGTATAAGACTAACTTTTACAGGATGCCACCCAGGTAAAAGTTTTTCAGAAGGGCACCATTCAAATCTAAAAAAACCATCTGACTGACTTTTTGCTGTATATGTTACATCATTCCATTGCAATTGTAAAGTAGCTCCCACAAATGGTTTTACCATAAACATCCGCAATAATCCATAAGTATTATTAAAAATATTTCTTCTAAAATGTTTTCTTGGTAACGGGCTTAACTTTAATACATGGCCAAATACAATTACTGTTTCTTCATTGCCATATCCATGATATAATTTTACTGTTGGCTTGTTAGTGAGATGCAGCCAGAATAAAATTTTATGTTTTATTTTTTCCCAAAAAGAAAGTTTCGTTTTTTTATTTGTATCGCTTAATATTTGCATGGCAATTGCAGTAAATAAAAACTATGTCAGCATCTAATTTAAAGATATTATTTGTTATCAATCCTATTTCCGGAAGTAAAAACAAAATTGATTGGGAACCTGAAATCAGAAAATATTTTCTGAATCTGTTACACAGTTTTGATTTTTTTTTATTGGATGGCAAAGATGATGCTACATCTTTAAAATACTGGATTGAAAAATTACAGCCGGAAAGAGTTATTGCTGTAGGTGGTGATGGAACTGTATCACTGGTAGCAGAACAATTGCTGGGAAAAAATATTGCGATGGGTATTTTACCGGCAGGTTCTGCCAATGGCATGGCAAGAGAATTAAATATTCCGATAGAAATAAATGCAGCACTTGATATTATTTTAAACGGTGAAATAAAACCCTGCGATGTTATAAGAATTAATGATAAAGAAATTTGTTTACACCTAAGTGATTTGGGCGTTAATGCAAGGCTGGTAAAATATTTTGAACAGGGCAACCTGCGGGGGAAACTTGGATATGCTTTAAAAATTTTTAAAGTGCTTTGGAGAAAACGTCTAATGCATGTAACAATAAAAACCGATAAGGAAGAAGTTAAAAGAGATGCATTTATGGTAGTTATTGCCAATGCCAGTAAATATGGTACAGGCGCACTTATTAACCCTGAAGGAAACTTAAGTGATGGTTTATTTGAAATTGTTGTTGTAAGAAAAATTGCATTTTTATCTATTCTAAAAATGTTTTTACACTTCAGAAGATTCAATCCAAAAAAAGTAGAATTATTTCAAGCTGAATCTGCAAATATCACCACAACAAGAAATGTTCACTTCCAGGTTGATGGCGAATATCTTGGTAAAACAAATAATGTAAAGGCTGAAATTATAAAAGGCAAACTGAATCTTATTCTTCCAGCGAAACAGTAACATTTTTTTTGTAAATAAAAAAAAAGCTGGCTCGGTTTTGATTAGATTTTATCTAAAATTTTGTATGTGTTTAAAAAAGTGGTTCGCTTTTATTTCAATAACTTTTTCATTTCTCACATTATACTCGCAGAGCTTTAAATATCCTTACCCGGTAAGATATATAACCATAGAAATTGAAGGGCAAAATGCAAAAATGGCTTACATGGATGTGAAGCCTGCTTCGCCCAATGGAAAATCTGTTATGCTATTCCATGGTAAAAATTTTACAGGTTTATATTGGAAAGATGTAATTGCATTTTTATCTGATGCCGGCTACAGAGTTATTGTACCTGACGAAGTTGGATGGGGCTTATCATCAAAGCCAAATGCGAAATATACTTTTGAAATGCTGGCGCAGAACAATAAACTTCTGCTCGACTCTTTACAGATTGATAAAGTAAATGTAACCGGGCATTCAATGGGTGGAATGCTGGCGATACGTTTTGCATTAATGTATCCTGAAAGAACATCAAAATTAATTTTAGAAGATCCTTTGGGAATGGAAGATTACAAAAAATTTATTCCTTACCAACCGATGGAGCAACAATACAAAAAAGAATTAAGCGCTACTTATTCATCTTACAAAAAAAATCAGCAGAGTTATTACCCTGTGTGGAAACCTGAATATGAGGAATACGTTGCAGCACAGGCAGAGCCGCTAAAGCAAAAAGATTTTTCTTCTGTGGCATGGATATATGCCCTAACCTATCAAATGATTTATGAGCAGCCCGTTTTGTATGATATTAATAAATTAAACGTTCCGGTTTTAATAATTGCAGGCCAGTTAGACAGAACTTTTTTAGGGAAAGATATGTTGCCTGAAAAAAAACAAAAGCTATATGGAAACTATCCTCTTCTTGCAATGAAGGCAGCTAAAAAAATAAAAAATTCTAAAGTAATTATATTACCGGGAATTGGCCATATTCCGCATGTACAAAATATTAATCTATTTAAAAAATATGTGTTAAGCTTTTTACAGCAATGATTTGGTATTGCATCTTAAACAATAAAAGGCTATCTTCGCAATCTTAATTAATAAAATAATACAAAACAATGGACAGTAAAAACACAGGAACCGTTAAGTTTTTCAATTCTGAAAAAGGATTCGGTTTTATTAAACACGATGATTCCAACAAGGAAACATTTGTACATGCAAGCGGATTGATAGATGAGATTAAAGAAAACGACAAAGTTGAATTTGATCTTCAGAACGGGCAAAAAGGCATGAATGCCGTTAATGTAAAAAGAATCGGATAATATCCATATTTTTTAAAGCATTGTAAAAGAGTTTCGTTATTACGAAGCTCTTTTTTATTTTACCGGTTTCTAAAACCAGGGATAAGTTTCGGAACTTTTCTTGAATACTGATAATATTCATTTCCATATTCCTTTAATAATTTTTTTTCTTCCATACTAATCCCAATGAACACATAACTTGTTAGTACAACCGCAGCAATTAAATTGCTCAGCAGAGAGAACATTAAAAATAAACCCCAAACAAATAGTATAGTTCCTGAATACAAAGGGTGACGAACGTATTTGTGTAATCCATTTTGCTGAAGCGTTGGCTTTATAATTGGTTTATTTTTTTGGAATGCCTGAATACCGCTTAACTCATAAAAATATTTATTAATGCAAACGATCATAATAATTAAGCCGGGTAATAATAAAACAAGAGATAATCCATAACGCACCATTTCTGAAGTAAAAAACATAGTACTATATATTGAAAACTGATACCATAAAAGAAGAATTAATGTAATGGCTGCAAACAAAGAATACGCCAGGCGGTAATATTTAAATTTAGTTCCAAGATGTTTCTGAAAGAAAAATTTTACATCTGCATTTGCAAAAAAGCTATGCAATACACCATATAATATCCAGAAAAATAATAAAAGGAAATGTTGTTTATTCACTTTAAAATTTACTTGTTTAACAGCATTAATTATGCCTGTTAAATGTTTACTAAACGAAAGGAAAATAAACATTATCAGAACTATATTTGCACTCTAAAAAAACTATATGAAAACTTTTACACTCACAATTTTTACAATTCTTGTATTCATTTCAATATCGGTTGCACAAACATTTTCAGATAAAATTGTATTAAATAAAAATCAAAAAATTTTAGCTACTACAACATCTTCCGCTACTACAAGCATGCAAATAATGGGGCAAAATATTGAAACAGTAACTGAAGGCACTAATATAAATACTATAGAAGTAAAAGATGTTACACCAAACGGATATAAGTTAACCACTACTGTAAATAAAATAAAATTAAAATCAAAAGGTGGTCCGCAGGAAATTAATTTCGACTCGGATAAAAAAGAAGATATGAATAGCGAAATTGGTCAATCTATAAAAGATGAGCTGAAACCACAGGATGAAGAAATAAATTTTTCAGGGAAAAATGCAAATGAAAAGAATGCTGCCGGTAATGAAGAGGACTTCCAAAAAGTTATGCAATCTTTAAATGGAGCAGGTACTAATAGTGCGGCAGGAAATTTTATTTTAATTCCTTCAGGTAAAAAAACAGGTGACGTTTGGGTGGATTCATCCAGTGCAAATGGAGTAAAAACAAAGAACACTTATACCTTGCAACAAATAAAAGGTAATGATGCAACAATTGCTATTAACACCACTTCTAATATCAATAAAACTGTAAAAGGACCCGGTGCAGAAGTTACAATAGTAATGGATTTAAAAGTTTCATCCCAAAATGTGGTAGATATTGCAACAGGCCTTATTAAAGAAAAAGTAACAACCGCTGAAGGCACCGGAAATTTAGGAGCAGGTGGACAGGAAATTCCCATGACAAGTAAGGTTACTTCAACAACTACAATAAAAAAATTATAAAAAACAGAATTTAAAAAATCCTTGATCCTGCAAAAAAAACTTGCAGGATTTTTTTTCACCCATATTTAATATCGTTTTTTATATGTAGTAAACGATATAAAATGGCAATAATTAAACACACTACACCAACAGCAATCCATAAAATATTATAGCCATAATTTTCTGCAACCAAACCACCACTAAAAGGCCCAATAGCCTGGGCAGAAGCCCATGCCACAGTGAATAGGGCAGCATACTGACCACGGTTATGCGGAAGTGTTCGGGAAATAAAATATGAATTCATAAAAGGCATAGATAGTATTTCACCTATTGTAAACAACAACATAATTACAATTGCCAACATCCCTTTTTCAATCCAGGGAATATTCAGCATCAGGTATGCAATGCCTATTAAAATAACACCTGCAGAAATAAAATGCAAGAGTGGCCGCCTGCCTTCCAATTTGAAAATAGTTATCATTTCAAAAAGAGAAATTAGCAATCCATTCATGGTCATTATCATTCCAATAAAAAAAACAGTTAGATGAAATTTTTCTTTATAAAAAACAGGAATGGTAGTAAACAACTGAAAAAAACACATTGCAAATAAAAACAACAGAACTATAAAAATTAAATAATTCGAATCCTGATATGCAGTTTTACCAATTATTTTTTCTTTTTTTATTTTTACTTCCGTTGCAACATTACGGGATGGGGCCAAAACAAAATATAACAAAGCGGCGCCGCACAAATTAGTTATTCCATCTACCCAAAATAATAATCCATAATTGTAAGATGCTATAATGCCGCCAATTCCTCCCCCTACAGCCCAACCCAAATTTATTGCAAGCCTGTTTAATGAATATGATCTTGTATGGTTTTCATCTTTGCTGTAATGTGCCACTGCCACTGAGTTTGCAGGCCGAAACGCTTCATTAACAAAAGCAAGTAAAAATGTACAAATACAAATAGATGTGTAAGAACGCATCTGTCCCAATACAATGAACATAATTCCTCCGCCTACTAAAGTTGTAATTTGTATATAATAGTAGCCTAATCTATCTGTGAGCTTCCCTCCTATTAATGCGCCGATAACAGCGCCTGCCCCAAATAAGCTCATTACAAATCCTGCTTTACTAATGCTAACACCAATGTGCTGTGTCATGTACATTGTCATAAAAGGTACTACCATTGTGCCGCTCCTGTTAATAAGCATTACAAGTGCCAGCCACCATGTACTTCGAGATAATCCTGTGTAAGCATTTTTATAAAGAGAAACAGTTTGTGTAAGCATTATCCCGCAAAGATAATTGCTAAGCAATTAAAGGGAATTGAGGTGTACGAGTATATACAATATCAAAAAAATATTATAAATAAAACCCCACTCTAATGAACGGGGTTTTATTATTTAGAATTTGATTATAGATTAATCTTCAACTTTTACTTTTCCTTTCTGCTTCGCTATTACTTCTTCAGCTATATTATTTGGTGCAGG